>JAUVKT010000102.1 GCA_030596125.1 Bacteroidales bacterium
TCCCATGGCCTGCCACGAATCCCAGAACATTGCCCCTGCTCTAAGGGCAGCACTCTTTTGCGCATCACGGATAAGCGGAATATTCTGATATGAATGGATCCCGGTCTCATCGCTTTTTGCCATATCAGTTACCCCGATAACTAGCAAAAGAGCATCCGGACATATCTCTTTCAATGTAACAAGCTGTCTATATATCCCTTCTTCATAGAACTTAAAATTATCTCTGTTACTGAGTACTACATTAAGCCCGTAATGCAGGATGATCATGCCGGGTGAGAGGGACGAATAAAGCTCCCTGAGGTTATCTCTGCCGACAAGTGAGAATTCATACCCGGCACTCCCCCTGGATGGGATATTATCAACGACAAGTCCATTTTCACTTTCAATGCTTATGCCATATATATCAGGACTATTATTTCCGGTAAATCGTATTTCAATATCCCTTGGATTATTGAGAACAGCAGAATACTCATTAATCCCGGCAAGAGGGTATAATGTATCGATATGTGTTATAAACTTGTTTTCCAGAATATTAATAACAAGTGTATCGGTCAGGTTACCGTAAAACAAGCGCAGCTTATTATAAGTGGCAGCATGAGAGTCGGCACTGTTTGATGGTGCTACCCTCACCCATGCGCCGGTTTTATAGCTGCTGCCGGCACCGGTTTCAAAACGGCTGATACTGAAGAGCGGACCAAGATTATTATGATCAATCTCTCCATTGCGGTAAGAGAGATAATTAAACCGCTGCCAGTTGGATGATGACCGAAGATGTGCTGTACGGGTATATGGTACGAGCATGGTGGGACTGAGTAACCCCGGGCCGGTTCCGCCGGTAATGGTCCTCAGTTCTTTACGGAGGTAATCGGTAATCCGGTCTCCTTCAAGCTGAGAGTCGCCGTAATACATTATCCTTGTCTGCCCGCTTCTCATTCTGAGAGAATCGATAAACAGGCCAAGAGCTGCTCCTGAGTCAGATGTAAACAGATGGCTGCTATGCCTGGCAGGAATTAAATTACCGGGGAGAAATAACGCTGAGTCAGGTTCAGGAGTTGGTGAGTCAATTATCGGACTGTCACCATCCGGGTGAGACGATCTGAATGATTTGAAATTATCCAGGTATCTGTTCAAATCTCCGGATTCAGGTAATTCGACAGACAGGCCCGGCAATATCTTTACTGGCCCATCCAGAAAAAAGGATGGTCCAAAAAGGAAAACCAGGAAGACCAGTAATATCAGCAGGGTCTTATATGGTTTCATATCAGGTTTGCATCATCAGGATGCCGTACTATTTTATCTTTTTTCGCTCGCAGGATTCAACTTTTCTTTCTGATCTTAAGTTTCTGACCTACACTGATCTTTCCCGCACGGCTTATGCCATTGAGTGATAAAATTTCGGTAGCTGTTACACCATCATATTCATTCGCTATATCCCAAACCGTATCGCCATACCTGACCGTATGGTAAATATAGGTCCCAGCAGAGGCTGAGGCAATTTTTTTCTCTGCAACAGGAGCTTTCTTCCCAATCCTTTTCTGCTTCTCGGCAAAACTGAGATTATTAACTGCCGCATAATAATCTTTCTTTGACGGACTGACATATACAGACAGTTTTTGTCCAACCCTGATGGTATTTCTATAGATATTATTCCAGTACCTGAGGCTGGATAATCCGATATTATACCAGCTTGCGATGTATCCCAGGTTATCTCCCTCTTTTACTATATAGATCAATTTGCTTTTCCCCTTAATTGCCGGGGGTGTATAGGTCGATCTGGTCGGACTTGCAGTTTTTGCCGTGGTTTTAAAATAATAATCGGCACGATATGCAGATATTGTGTCCTGCAACCCGATAAAGTCGCCAAGATGATTAATTGGCAGGGTCAGCGGCATTGGCTTACTGTTTCCGGGAACAATATTTGCACGATATTGCGGATTAAGAGCTTTCAGTTCCGAAAACGGGATTGATAAAACAGTTGATATCTGCCTGAGATGGATATCCCTTGTAACCATAATTGTATCGGTTGCTATCGGAAAATCAACCCTTACCGGAGTGATATTATGCTCCCTGTAATAATTCATGGCATAGGTGGCGGCAATATAACCGGGAAGGTATCCACGTGTCTCACGCGGTAGCCTGTAATATATCTCCCAGTAATCCTTCTTATTACCGGATCTTCTTATCGCCTTGTTAACATTACCTGGTCCGCAGTTATAGGCAGCAATTACCAGTCCCCAGTCGTTATACATCTTATACAGATCTTTAAGGAACCTGGCTGCTGCATGGGTTGACTTAACCGGATCACGACGCTCATCAATTACAGAGTTTATGGTTAAACCGTATGCTCTCCCGGTACTATACATAAACTGCCACAACCCGGTAGCTCCAACCCTGGATACGGCGTTTGGGTTCAGAGCCGACTCAATAACAGCGATATATTTCAGTTCGGCCGGCAGTCCGTAATAATCAAAAATATCCTCAATCATAGGGAAGTAGTACTCCCTCATACCAAGCATAACCTCAAATTTATCACGCTTTTTATTGGTATAAACATGAATATGATTCCGTACAATGGAGTTATAGGGCAGTGATACAACAGAATGAATATTCTGTAATCTCTCCCTGTAAACAGAGTCGGTAAATGCCGGAACCGGAGCCAGAACAGATGAATCCCTGCCATAACCTGCATCTATTGATTTAGCTATATACCATTGGTGAACAAGGCTATCGAGCTGCAGTTCAATTATCTCACTGCTTCTGTCTCCCCTAATTATTATTGTATCATTCTCAGCAAACAGTCCATTGGTAAGCAACAGACTTATAAAAATTAATCTCCATCTTTTCATTTCATTACATTTTAAAAAGTTATTTTCACACCTGCCCCTACCGTGGTTCCATACATAGAGGGTATTGGCACCGGTTCGAATGTCACAGAAAGGTCTTCACTAATATCATAATCAAACAGATGAGCCTCAACATTAGCATCAATAATAGTTATAATATACCACAGGGCAATACCTATATAGGAGAGATCCCTGTATCGCTGGTAATAATCTATCCCATTCATCAACTGGTCCTTCATCCACGAGTTTACTGATGAGTCATAAAGAGGTGACTCAAGTGACGGATCAAACTCTTCGGGGTTATAGGCCGACAGAATTTTTGTATAACTATTTGTTTCAGGAATCCCGTCAGTAAGGTCTCTGTAAGCATCAAGATACTCAGTGTAATTTTTAGAATTATAAACAACACTATACCCAAGAGCGCCAAAACCTGCATATACAATCGGAATTTTCCAGTATACACGGTTATAAACCTGACCCATCCCGGGGAAAGCGGCTGCCAGCATTGTTGCCTTAACCGGCGAGGGCAGACGCGACTTCTTTTCCTTCTGAAATTTAAGTGTATCTGCCTGTCCCAATACATCATTTGATGCAAGTGGTGTTAGCAGCAACAGAATTAATATGATTATTTTATTGAGTTTCAATTATATCAAAGCCTTTAAGTACCAAAACGGCACAGGGGCAAAGATATTACATTTTTAGGAGTTAAGTCTGTCCAACAGACCCAAAATCCTCTCCATCTCGTCTGAATCATCAAACTGGATAACTATTTTTCCTTTTCCTGTATTATTTATCCTGAACTGGACATCGGATTGAAAAACTTTTGAAAGATGGCCCGACAGTTCCTCAAAGTCCTCCTGCAGTTTAACCTTTCTGGTAATTTTACCGGGATCTTTAAACTTTTCAACCTGCACCTGGCGAACAAGTTCCTCTGCTTTCCTTACTGAGAGTTCGTGTTCTATAATATTGTAATATACCTTTATCTGCTGGTCGCTATCCTCAATACTAATAAGTGTACGGGCATGACCCATAGTAAGCTGCTTGTTTCGTATGCCGAGCTGTATCTCTGCCGGTAATTTAAGAAGACGAAGATAGTTGGCTACTGTTGATCTTTGCTTTCCCACCCTGTCGCTGAGCTGTTCCTGGGTAAGCTTACACTCCTCTGTCAGCCGCTGATAACTTATTGCAATCTCTATAGAATCGAGGTCTTCCCGCTGAATATTCTCAACAAGAGCCAGCTCCAGCATAGCCTGGTCATCTGCTGTCCTGATATAGGCAGGCACCTTTGACAATCCTGCCATCTTAGCAGCCCTCAACCTTCTTTCTCCGGCAATAAGCTGATATTTGCCTTCGCCTGACTCCCTTACTGTCAGGGGCTGTACAATGCCCAGTTTCTTTATTGAAACAGCAAGCTCATTAAGAGTAACTTCATCAAACCTGGTACGTGGCTGGAAGGGATTAAACTCAATGTCTGATATATCAATCTCAAGGTTGGCCTCCACCTTTTTCTCGAGGGTCTCCTTCTCCACACCTTCTATTAAAGCTCCAAGTCCTCTACCTAATGCATTTTTCCGTGCCATCCTGTTCAGTTTTTTGATTCTGCCCCGCCACTATCAATAACAACCTTTTCGACCTTCTCAATCAACTCCCTGGCAAGGTTAAGATAATTGACTGCTCCTCTCGACTCGGCATCGTATAACAGAGCAGGCTGCCCAAAACTGGGAGCCTCACTGAGTTTGATATTTCTTTGGATAATAGTCTCAAATACCATCTGCTGAAAATGTTTCCTTACCTCATCAACAACCTGGTTTGATAGTCGTAATCTGGAGTCATACATGGTAAGCAAAAATCCTTCAATCTGCAGGTCGGTATTCAGGTTATTCTGGATAATCTTTATTGTATTCAGGAGTTTACCAAGACCTTCGAGTGCAAAATATTCACATTGAACCGGAACAATTACCGAATCGGAGGCAGTAAGCGCATTTACGGTAAGCAGACCAAGTGAAGGAGAGCAGTCGATCAGCATATAATCGTACCCGCCGGGAATTTTTTTCAGCATTTCTTTAAGCACACTTTCACGCTTTTCCATATTGATCATCTCTATCTCCGCTCCAACCAGATCGATATTAGAAGGAATAATATCAAGATTATCAATATTACAGCTTATTATTGCCTGTACGGGGTCAGCTCCATCAACCAGACAATCGTAAATTGTAGACCCAACTTTTCTTACATCAATACCCAGGCCCGAGCTTGCATTTGCCTGTGGATCAGCATCTACTATCAGCACTCTTTTTTCAAGAGCAGCCAGGCTCGCTGCCAGGTTAATCGCAGTTGTTGTTTTACCTACTCCCCCCTTCTGATTCGCTATTGAAATAATTTTTCCCATCTATTCTGTTTTGTAAATGTCCCCAATTCAAGAGCCTCAAATTTAATATATATGACAGTGACCAATTCCTGCTACGGGTTGTAGTTGTAAACATTTTTTTCAGGGTTTTCAACATTTTATTAACAATGAGCCATGTTCGATTATTTCTCCATTTTTTTCATTTTCAGGAAATATTATCATCTTTATCATTCCATTAATAAGAAATCTATGGGTAAATCATCAGGTAAAGAAAACTGGGTTGTTATAGTCAATCCTAACGCCGGACACAGAAAAGGGGTCAAAGACTGGACCAAAATTTCGGGGTTACTTACACAATACGGAATCTCATTTATCAGCATGTTTACCGAATCAAAGCACCATGCTATTGAGCTTACAAGAGATGCTATCAAAGAGGGTTACCGTAAATTTATTGTGGTTGGAGGAGACGGGACCATGAATGAGGTTGTAAACGGTGTCTTTACTCAATCGGCAGTTCCAACAAGACAGATAATAATAGGTATGATTACTGTTGGTACGGGGAACGACTGGGGCAGGATGTTCGGTGTGCCATTAGATTACGAGAAGGCAATTAAACTACTGTCGGAAGGAAAAATATTCCTTCAGGACACCGGTATTGTAAGCTATTATTCAGGCACAAAGATAGAGAAACGCTATTTTGTGAATATTGCCGGACTAGGATTTGATGCATTGGTGGTAAAACGCACAAACAGGCAAAAGGATAAAGGCCATTCAGGAAAATCGTTATATTACTGGAACCTGATAAGAAGTCTGTTTTCATATCGTTACACAAAAACAGATATTGTAATAGATGGTCTTAATATAAAAAACGACACTTTTTCAATCAGCCTGGGCATTGGCAGGTATTCCGGTGGTGGCATGATGCAAACTCCAAATGCCATACCTGATGACGGGCTGTTTGACATAACGATTATCAAGAATATGCGCAAAGGGGAGATAATCAGGAGTATTAAAAAACTGTATGACGGGACTTTACTTGATCATCCAAAAATTGAAGCATACACCGGAAAAAATATTAAGATTGACTCAGACCCTTTGATTCATTTAGAGGTTGACGGTGAATCGCTCGGCCATTCTCCGATTGAGTTTAATATCGAGCCTGAGAGTATAAGAGTTATATGTGATATCGATGCTATTTCCTGACCTTTATCTCAAACAGTTTAGGCCACCTTTTTCCTGTAACAAAAAGTCTTTTTGATTCTTCATCCCATGCAATACCATTCAGCACATCTTCAGGACCCTGCTGTAGCTTCTCTTTTTCTGTAAGCAGTCCGGTTAAGTTAATATAACTCAGAATCTTTCCTGTTGCAGGATCAATACGTGCCACACGGTCGGTCATATAAATATTCGCCCAGATCTCACCATTTATATATTCGAGTTCATTCAGTTGCCATACAGCCTCCTTGTTATCATAGACTTCTATTGAGGACAATACAGTAAAATACTCAGACTCAATGAAGAATATTTTATTTGTGCCATCGCTCATAATAAGCTTCTCCCCATCGGTGGTGATTCCCCATCCCTGGGTATTATAATGGATGTTTTTTATCAATTTGAAAGACTCAAGATCATACACAAACCCGGTATTATGTTCCCATGTTAACTGATAGATGCGATCATTTAGAAGAACAATTCCTTCACCAAAATATTTTCTCTCAAGATCATACTTTTGCACCACTTTCCCTGTCTTTATCTCAGCCTTTCTTAAACTCGATTTTCCCGTTTGTCCTGTACTCTCTATTAAGTATCCGTCATGATAGACCAGGCCCTGGGTATATGCCGACCTGTCGTGAGGGTAAACATTTATTATATCATATGAAAACAGTACCGGCGAAATATCGGAGAGCAGTAAAACAAACCGGGTAATTACCTGCGGTCTCCTGGTACCGGAGAATGCCATCACCTTCAGGGGAATTTTACCCATCCTTACCTTTTGTGTGATAATATCATGTTGCCAGGGAGTGCTATAAAGTGTAGCAAGCAGTTTCCCGTCGAAATAGATCCTGACAGAATCGGGTATTGTGTTCCCGGTAACGGATAACCTGAGAGGAACAATATCTCCCGAAGAAAACCTGGCATTTTCAAGTGGCTGATCTATATTAACCATTTTTATGGCAGGCCCGGGTTTTACTTTAGTCTCTGCTTCTACCACATTGCTTTTTCCGGAAGCCCCGTTACTTTTACACGACCAGGTAAAAATAACGAAGGACAGAAGTAAAAAAAACGGGTAAACTATTGAACTTACTGGTTTTGTCATTTTATGAATTATCTCCATGTTTTGATCTGAATATT
>JAUVKT010000133.1 GCA_030596125.1 Bacteroidales bacterium
TTGAAGAGGAAAGAATACAACGTGAAGCAGAGGAGGCTGAAAGAATACGAAAGACAGAAGAAGAGGCCAGACTGAAAAAAGAAGCCGAAGAGAGGGAACAGAGATTGATTGATATTAATAACCGAACCAGGAATGCCTTTAACAATGCAGGATCAACCGGCTCCAATACAGATACCAGTGAAGGTATAGCAGGTGGTGAAGGAAACCAGGGTGTTGAAACCGGATCGGTCGACTCAAAGATATATGGGCAAGGAACAGGTACCGGAACCGAAGGAGTATCATTTGATCTTGCCGGCAGGCAGGCCAGGTCATTACCTAAACCAAGCTATGATATCCAGAGCGAAGGGATTGTGGTTGTAGAGGTAACAGTCGACCGCAACGGTAATGTCACCAAGGCAACGCCAGGTGTCAAAGGATCAAATACGCTTGAAGAATATTTCCTGAGAGTAGCCCGCGAAGCTGCTATGGCTGCTAAATTCGACAGAAAACCCGACGCCCCTGTAATCCAGAAAGGGACTATTACATATCACTTTATCTTAAGATAACGATATAGACGCAATGCATTGCGTCTCAACTACAACAACCCAATAATCTTATCAACAACGCCCAGCAATTTAAGTGCTGAAATAAAAATTGCAACAAGCAAAATTATCCTGATAAATTCCGGACCCCGTTTAACTGCACTGCGGGTCCCTATCCATGCACCAATCATATTCCCGACGGCAAGAATCAGTCCTATTTTAATATCTACCAGGTCATTAACAAAAAATACAATAAGTGCAACAGTTGTATATACCAGGGTAATAAAAAGTTTAAGAGCATTGGCCTTTAACAGATCGGCACCAGCCCCGAATACCAGCCCGGCCAGAAGAAAGAATCCAACCCCGGCCTGTATAAAACCGCCATATATGCCTATAAAAAAGAAGATTACAATACGCCAGAAACTCGGACTCCCATCGATCTTTCCTGCTTTCTCCTTAAGCCACCTTTCGGGCTTCAGCAGTATTACAAAAAACATAAAAACAAGCAGCCCCCCTATAAACAGGCCCATTATTCGCTCATTAAAATGTACCGCAAAAAGAGAACCAAAAAAGGAACCTGCTGTAGCAGGAATAGCCAACCAGATACCTTCACTGTAACTAAAAACCTTTTGATGCCTGTAAGATCCGACACCTACTATATTTTGTAATAATATTGCGATTCGGTTAGTCCCGTTGGCAACATTTGCCGGTAGTCCCAGAAACATAAGTAATGGAAGAGTAAGTAACGATCCACTTCCTGCAAGAGTGTTTATAAAACCTGCAACAATACCTACCAGTATTACTGCCGGATAAATGAACCATTCCATAATTAAAATTTAGATATCGCTGCCAAGGATGTCATTCATGGCAGTCTCAAGATTGGAAATCAATGAGTTATCCTTGATTACATAATCATTTATTCCTTTGCGGGCCAATTCCAGTACAATATCTCCCCTATCCTGTCCGGATAAAATTATTACAGGCACCTTATCATTAAGCTCACGAATTTTCTCAAATATCTCCAACCCGTTCAGAACCTGTTCTCCGGATTTGAAAAAATAGTAATCAAGAATAATAAGATCCGGGTTTTTGTCCATCGCTGCAAGACAATCCTCACCATACTCAAATGCCTCTACAAGGTAGTCATCGGAGTTAAATCTTTTTACAATTAATTGGTTAATAAAGGGATCGTCATCCACAACGTACAACAGCTTCCTTTTATTCATTACGTTTTTTCAGCTTTGAAATATTCTCAAAGATATATAAAAAGTCTTTTTATTCCATCGAAAAAAGCGGATAATCTTTCATCATCTGATACACCTTCTCTCCCACACTCTTAATAACACCTTCATCCCCTACGTTGGAGATAACATCGTCAATAAGCTGAACGATCGGGCCCATTGAATTCTCTTTCAGTCCACGTGTAGTGATTGCAGGAGTACCAACTCTTAAACCGGATGTCTGGAATGGAGACCTTGAATCAAAAGGAACCATATTCTTATTAACTGTAATATGAGCCTTAACAAGCGTGTTCTCAACCACTTTACCTGTTATTTCCGGATACCTGGTACGCAGGTCGATCAGCATGGAGTGATTATCAGTTCCGTCTGAGATCACCTTATATCCTATATCAACAAAAGCCTTTGCCATTACAGCTGCATTCTTTTTAACCTGCTCCTGGTATACTTTAAACTGAGGAGTTAGTGCCTCACTAAATGAAACAGCTTTTGATGCTATAACATGCTCAAGCGGGCCACCCTGTATTCCCGGAAAAACAGCTGAATTAAGCATTGCCGACATCTTCTTAACCTCACCTTTAGGTGTAGTTATTCCCCAGGGATTATCAAAGTCCTTACCAAGCAAAATAATACCACCTCTTGGTCCGCGTAATGTCTTATGAGTTGTTGAAGTAACGATATGAGCATGCTTAATAGGATTATCAAGAATCCCCGCTGCAATAAGACCGGCAGGATGGGCCATATCAACCATAAATAAGGCACCGACCTTATCAGCAATGGACCTCATACGTGCATAATCCCATTCACGTGAATATGCTGATGCACCTCCTACTATAAGTTTTGGCTTCTCCTTAAGAGCAATCTCTTCCATCATATCATAATCAACCCTTCCTGTTTCCTCTTTAACACCGTAAGCAACCGGGCGGTAAAGAATACCGGATGAGTTAACAAATGATCCGTGTGAAAGGTGACCGCCATGAGAAAGATCAAGACCCAGGAAAGTATCACCAGGCTTCATAACAGCAAAGAAAACAGCCATGTTGGCCTGGGCACCTGAATGAGGCTGTACGTTAGCATACTCAGCTCCATAAATTTCTTTCAGCCGGTCGATAGCAATCTGCTCAGACTGATCAACAATCTCGCAACCTCCGTAATACCTTTTGCCGGGGTATCCCTCAGCATACTTATTTGTCATAACAGATCCCATTGCTTCAAGAACCTGCGGACTTACAAAATTCTCGGAAGCTATCAGTTCAATACCATTTATCTGACGTTGACGCTCCTGTTCAATCAGATCAAAAATACGAGTATCCCTCTCCATAGTAAAATATTATTTAAATTATTAAAACTCTTAATTTTAGCTGTAATATACAATTAATAAAAATTTATGAATTCCTTAAAGACAAACAAATATACATGATTTTACTATATTTAGAAGGTCCTTTTAACCATTTATAACATTTCGACTTTCCTCTGCCTGATGACCTCTTATCACCAATTCTAAGCACATGACTCTAAAAGCCTTTTTGTCAATTACACTAATAACAATTTTATTTTCAGGATGTAAAACACAGGACAGTTGTTCAATACCCGGTTCAGGCATAAATCCCGGATTTATTGAGAAAACACAAACAGACTTTAATCCTGAGAAATATGTCTGTTACAAAACATCCGAAATAACGATTGATGGTGTACTTGATGAACCTTCATGGATCGCATCCGGGTGGACATCCGATTTTGTGGATATAGAAGGAGATCTAAAGCCGGCGCCACTTCACAGAACCCGGGCAAAAATGTTATGGGATAACCGGTATCTCTACATTGCTGCAGAGATTTATGAACCACATATCTGGGCTAAATTAACCCGCCGCGATACTGTAATCTTTTATGATAACGATTTTGAGGTATTTATTGATCCTGATGGTGATACTCACGGTTACTATGAATTTGAAATGAATGCAAACAATACCCTCTGGGACCTCCTGCTCACCAGACCTTACAGAGATCACGGACAGGTCATAAATGCATGGGACATTAATGGTATTAAAACTGCCGTCAAGGTTCATGGCACACTAAATAACCCTAACGATACAGATACCAAATGGGTTATTGAACTGGCATTTCCCCTGTCAGTATTAAAAGAATGGGGAAATATGCCTGATGAAAATGTACAATGGAGGATAAACTTTTCAAGGGTAAACTGGCGCACAGTTATTGAAAACAACAATTATGTAAAAGAGATCAACCCTGAAACAGGGAGACGGTACCCGGAGTTTAACTGGGTATGGTCACCACAGGGTGTTATTAATATGCATTACCCCGAGACATGGGGATATATTCAGTTTACCTTGACAGAAGCCGGTCAGGGAGTGATTGCATTTGTCGAAAAAGATGATGAAAAGGTAAAATGGAATCTGCGTACCCTATACTATGCAGAGAGGAATTTTGCCACAGACAATAAACACTATACAACCACCTGCCGTAATCTGTATAAATATGGTTATGAAAAATTTGAATCTGCTCCATGCATAATTCTTACAACAGAGGGCTATGAAGCTGTTATGCAATCTCCTTTCACAAATATCTTCTGGAAGATTGACAATACCGGAAAGATTATTCCTCTACCCCGGAATTGATCAATCAATAGGAAATAGTCCGCCCTCCTTCGCTCTCCACTTCGTTTCAAGCTTCGGAAGGGCAAAGCAATTGGCAGTCCTCAGTACATCATCATACAGCAATCCTCAGCCTTAGCCTTAGCCTCAGCCTTTTCCTATAGCCTATAGCCTTCAGCCTTCCCCTTTCATCTTTGGTTTTTTCCCGTATGCCCTACGCCTTTCATCTTTTGCCTGAACGCCGCGCTAAACCAAATTGCTGATGAACGCTTTATCTGTCGTCCGAAACAATGTAATCACGAATAAACATAACTTATGGTGATTAGTTTCATCACAAAGCATATCTTTGAATAAAAAAACAATGTACACAAGATATTTAAGTGAAATAATAAAAAAACGAATTGGTTCAGGAAAAGCAATCGTGGTCATCGGACCAAGACAGGTAGGTAAAACGACCTTAATTGAATCAATCCTTG
>JAUVKT010000055.1 GCA_030596125.1 Bacteroidales bacterium
ATTTTTTGGAGTTGGAGCAATTGTATCTCAATATTGGTTTTTTCCTTTTCATGGTGCTTCCGCATCTCAATTTCCTTTTTCAGGTCCTTGTTGGCAGTTGTGAGCTGCCGGGTTCTCTCCTGAACACGTTTCTCAAGGGCACTATTGGCGACTTTTACTTTTTCCTGCTCTTTTACGAGCAATATTCTCATATAAAAATCCCTTCTTGCCGAGTGTTCCATAAAATAACAGATTAACATACCAATAAGGTTCGCGCTGATAAAAAAGTAATTGTTATTAATAAGTATTTCGAAAGGAGTGTCAGACATCCATATTGCACCTATTTCATATGAAGCTACAATCGACCAGCCTGCTGTTACAGCGTACAGAAAGCGAGCTCTGATAAAGGTATAACCAAAAATAAATATTAGAATAAGCCCGGCATAATATGAATAGTGGTTTGCTTCCCGGGCTGCCAAAATGATCATAACAATAATCCCAAGACCTGTCAGGTACATAATTCCGGCGATTGTTATCTGCATATATTTTTTAAAGCTTGCAGAGTATGAAAAGAAGATAACGGCGACTAAAACAGGGGTTATAATACCAAATCTGATTATCCAAAAAGTATTTTTTAATTCCGGGAACTGCAATGCATCCAGAAATGCGAAAACGTCAAAGAAAATAATTGCCAGAATAATTGCAAACCTGAACGTGCTTAGGGACTGTTTGAAGTAATCATCCCTATAATCATTTTCATATTTTTCAATTTCTCCTTTAAAATTAAGGGTGATCTTATTCAGTTTCCAGTTTTCACTGCCACTGGCAGAAAAACCCAGCAGACTACTTGGCCTGAGACTTTTAAAATCAAATGACATACTACTTTTATAAATATAATAAATGGAATAATATTTTATCAGATATACAGGTCAGGAATGCTTGAGCCTTAAAAAGAGGTTAACACCCAGTTCCTCCATATCAATCTGTATAAGGTTTTCGTTAATACCTGCATCCACAGCAAGCTTCAAAAGGTCATACTTCGACCTGTGATTAAGATACCATTCAGACAGTACTTCCATAAGTCTCTTCGTTGGATTGTCTGTTGAAAAATTACCAATAATGAACTCTCCTTTTTTGTTGAGGTATTTATAATACTTGTCGATAATATAAGAGAAATGTTTATTCTTAAAATAATCAAACAATCCGGCACTCCAGATCAGATCGAAATACATGGAAGGCTTATAGCGAAGCACATTTATCCTTAAATAATCGATTGATCCATTAAATCTTTCATTCTGGTATTTTGCAAAATCAATTGCATTCTGGTCAAAATCAATAAGAACAAAACTAATTCTGCTTTCAGAATTTTTTTCAAGGTATTCATTTACATCAGTAGCCGGTCCGCAGCCCAGAATTAAAACTTTTATATCTTTCTTGTTGCCGGCCTCAAGTTTGTTACAATAATTTATGAAACAGTTTTTTCTATTCCTGACCGCCTGGGCTCCGGCCTGATCCTGGAAAAACCTGTCCCAATTACTGTACTTTGGATTGGGGTTTACATATTGACGGTAAATACTATTAATAACTTTAAAATCGCCGGGATACCCAAATGGTTTAATCAGCCCATGGCCCATTAAGGTATTTCTGTTAAGTGAATCGTGGATAACTTCTCTGAACGGTTCCACTTCATTATCTTTTATTTGATTAACGATCTTTGTAAAAGCAAGATCTTCATGTGGTTCAGGTCCTCCCTTTTGCACCAGTGAATTTAAGAATTTAACGGTTTCAGTTGAAAAATTGTTTTTAGTATTGGAATGATACATAATTATTAAATTGACCGAAAAGGAATCAGTAGATTAATGCAAACATAGTACAACATGACTTTCAGAACGTTAAAAGTAGCGATAATAATGAAGCAACCAATGCGGATAGTGTAACGCAGATCACCGGAAAATGGTGATTTTGATCACTGTCTCAAGGAGTAACTGCTCCATACTGAATGGAGAAAGGAATCTTGCAGATGTTTACGATCTGATTAAATAACTGACCTAACGACTCCGGTGATAACCTTTGTTTTTACCAGGATTTTTCTTTTTCTTTTTATTCTTACGGTGGTAATCCGAAGAGGCATTCCTTTTCGTGAATTCACGTTCTGTTGTTCTCCCTTTTTTCTCAGGGCTGGATATCTGAATTGTTACCGGGGTATTTTCAAAAACAGCACCCTCGAAAGCCGTAAGTAATTTCTGATCATAATCCTTGTCGATCTCGAAGAATGAGAAATTTCTCTGGATATCAATTTTACCTATCTCGATATCTCGTCTTCTCATGGCCTCATTAATAAGACCAATGAGGTTTGATGCTTTCATTCCTGATTTTGATCCCAGGTTGATATAGAAATTGGTGAACCTGATTTTTCCACCGTCTCTCTTTTTTCTATCGCCTCCTTTTTCAGGAATAACATTTAGATCCGGAGCATTCTTGTAATATTCCAGGAAACGATTAAACTCAACTGATACAAAATGTTTAATTAGCTCTTCACGGTCAAGCCACTCAAGTTTCTTGTAAATGACGGGAAGAAACAGTTCAATTTTTGATTCATCAACCTTAACCGTTTCAACCTTATCGATAAGGTTATACAGTCTTTTTTCACATATCTCCCGGCCTTCGGGTATCTTCATGTATTTAAACCGTTTTCCCACAAGTTGCTCAAGCTCCCTGATCCTTCTTCCTTCGCGTGAATGGGAAATTGTAATTGAGATACCGTGTTTACCGGCTCTTCCGGTTCTTCCGCTTCTGTGGATATATACCTCCAGGTCATCAGGGAGGTTATAGTTTATTATATGTGAAAGATCCTGAACATCCAGACCACGTGCTGCCACATCGGTGGCAACCAGCAGTTGAAGATGACGAGAGCGAAATCTCTGCATCACATGATCGCGTTGTGCCTGTGACAGGTCTCCATGAAGAGAATCAGCATTATACCCGTCCTGCATCAGTTTATCTGCCACCTCCTGGGTTTCACGCCGTGTCCGGCAAAAAACTATTCCGTAAATATTTGGATTTATATCAGCAAGCCTTTTAAGGGCCTTATAGCGGTCGGAAGCTCTTATGACATAATACTGATGCTCAACATTTACAGCACCGATATTCTTCTTTCCTGCCGAGATCTCAAGCGGATTGTTCATATAGTTTTCGGCAATTCTTCTCACTCCATCCGGCATGGTTGCAGAAAAAAGGAGTGTCTGTTTTTCATCCGGTGTTCCGTCGAGGATACTGTCAAGATCCTCTTTGAAACCCATATTAAGCATCTCATCTGCCTCGTCAAGTACAAGCCATTTAATTTTGTTAATATTCAGCACCCTCCGTTTAATGAGATCCAATGTGCGACCGGGAGTGCCAATAACTATATTTACCCCTCCTTTAAGTTGTTTTATCTGAGGAACTATATTTGCACCGCCATAAATTGCAGTAATCTTAATACCTCTGACATATTTCGAATAGTTGATAAGATCGTTGGTGATCTGCATGCACAATTCCCGTGTGGGGCACAGCATCAGGGCTTGAACACCAGATTTTCCCAGATCAAGTTGCTCAATAATCGGAAGTCCAAAGCCTGCAGTTTTACCGGTTCCTGTTTGTGCCAGCCCAATAATATCCTGACCGGTATCGAGAATTGCCGGGATAACTTTTTCCTGAATAGGTGTAGGGTTAATAAATCCCAGCTCATCAATTGCCTTAAGGACAGACTCGCTGAGCGGGTACTCTTTAAATAGTTGCATATTAATTGATTAATAGGGCGGCAAAGGTAATCTTATTATTTGGTTGGAACAAATCAGCCTGCCTGATTTTCGCCATGTTATTGACCAATGGCAAGAAAGGCCGGAATGACCTGAAGTTTATGCATTTCTGCCTGCCTGCCCTTTAATTAATATTATTATCTTGGATGTCAAATTCTGAATAATGAATTACATTGATATAATAATTATTATAATCCTGGCCTGGAGTCTTTTCAGGGGCTTTAAGAACGGCTTGTTTATTGAAGTTGCTTCTGTGGCAGCGTTGATTTTTGGTATATGGGGCGCTATCAGGTTTTCTGGTTATACGCAGACCAGGCTGATAGAATTTTTCGATATGCAGACTGAGTATCTTGGCCTGATAGCCTTTGCTATCACTTTTATTGGTATAGTTGTTTTGGTACATTTTCTGGCCAATGCTCTGGATAAGGTGCTTAAAGCTGTAGCCCTTGGCTTTGTTGTAAGGATATTGGGGATGGTATTTGCTGTCCTGAAAACAGTATTGATTATGAGTATTCTCCTTGTAATTTTGAGTACTATAGACCAGAAAATAAATTTTTTACCACATGAAAAGATTACAGAGTCGAGGTTGTATCGCCCGGTGGCAGATTTTGCTCCGATGCTCTTTCCTATAATTGAGGGTAACGATCTCAGAAAGAGTTTTGATAAGCTTAAAAAGAGGAAGAACGAGGGATTGGAAGTTTAAAAACATGTGAAGATGAATTTTGTTAAGGAATTAAAATGGAGGGGGATGATACATGATATCATGCCCGGAACTGAAGAGATACTTAAACAGGGATTGCTGGCCGCCTATGTTGGGTTTGATCCAACCGCCGATTCACTGCATATTGGTCACCTTGTCGGAGTTATGATGCTTAAGCATTTTCAGAGATCGGGGCATCAGCCAATAGTGCTTATTGGTGGTGCAACGGGAATGATTGGAGACCCTTCAGGCAAATCTTCGGAAAGGAACCTGTTAACAGAGGATATTTTGAGACATAATCAGGAGTGTCTGAAAAAGCAGTTTGCAAAGTTTCTCGACTTTAAATCAGATATACCCAACAAAGCATTGCTGGTAAATAATTATGATTGGATGAAGGAATATTCGTTCCTTGATTTTATCAGGGACATCGGCAAGCATTTAACCGTAAATTATATGATGGCAAAAGACTCTGTAAAAAAGAGGCTTAGTGCTGAATCGAAACAGGGCATGTCGTTTACGGAGTTTTCATACCAGCTTGTTCAGGGATATGATTTTCTGAACCTTTACAGGGAATATGACTGTAAGCTCCAGATGGGTGGTTCCGATCAGTGGGGGAATATCGTGACAGGTACGGAACTGATCAGGCGAAAAGAGGGTGGTGAGGCGTTTGCCATGACTTGTCCGCTTATTACGAAATCAGACGGAACCAAGTTCGGAAAAACTGAATCGGGTAATGTCTGGCTCGATCCTGAAAAGACCTCTCCTTATAAATTTTACCAGTTCTGGTTTAATGTTTCTGATGAGGATGCAGGGAAGTATATGAAGATCTTTACCATACTTGGTGAGGAGGAGATTGATTCACTTATCAAGGATCATAACGAAGCCCCTCATACAAGATTGCTTCAAAAGCGCCTTGCAATGGAAATGACAGTAATGGTTCATTCTCAACAGGATTATGAAGCTTCACTCGAAGCCTCAGCTATCCTTTTCGGTAAGGGCACTACGGAGACACTGAAGAAACTGGATGAAGATACCTTCCTTAGTGTTTTTGAAGGAGTTCCTACTTTTAATGTCGAAAGGGATGTTATAAAACCTGGCATTATTATTACTGATCTGTGCAGTGAGAAAGCTGCACTCTTTTCATCCAAAGGCGAAATAAGGAGACTTATCAGCGGGGGTGGCATAAGTCTTAACAAGGAGAAGATAACAGATCCTGATAAGATTGTTGACTCATCTAACCTGTTAAATGATAAGTACCTGCTTGTTCAGAAAGGAAAGAAGAATTATTTTATTATAAGGGTAGTTTAGATTCCTGCCTGCCTCAAAAGTCTTCTTAAGCTGTCATTTTGATCCGGCGACAGCCGGAGAGGGAAAAATCTCATTCTTGATTATCAAAAATCTAAATTTCTGATTATTAAGATACGGATTTCTCGTCTTCCGGAGAATACCGGAATCGCTCGAAATGACAATCTTACAATCCTTATGCCTTACGCTTTAAACCTTATGCCACTTTTTATTATCTTTATCATTATAATCAAAATACCTCTGGGTTAAATTATGACTGAAAAGAGTTACCCTGAATTCAGATTAGATTCATTTAATCTGATAAACTTTATTTTCCGTTACTGGAACCTCTTCCTTTTTACCGGGATAGCTGCATTTTTAATATCTGCAGCTATTACACTTACTATAACACCCCTGTTCAGATCGACAGTGATATTATATCCGGCATCGAACATATCCGAATCCGGATCGATCTTTTTCGGTAACGAATCATCGATTCTTACCTTCGGGGATGAGGAGGGAACCGAGAAAATCCTGCAACTTCTGCAATCCGATGAAACAGGTGATTTTTTAAGAGAAAAATATGACCTGTTCAATCATTATGAAATCGAAGATGATGCAAAATACAGGTATACTCAATTAGCAATGAAGATGAATAAATATATTTCCTGCAGGAAAACCCAGTATATGTCTGTACGAGTTGATGTTCTTGATCCTGACCCGGAAATTGCTGCATGTATGGCAAATGATATAGCTGCATTGGTCGACACCTCATTTAACAGGTTGCTAAAAGAGGCCGGGAGAAAGCAGGTTGCTATTATGGAGAGACAGTATGACCGGCAAATGCAACTTATAAAATCTTATGAAGATTCTTTAAAACTGTTTGGTGCTGGTACTATCGGAGGATATAATGACGGGCTTGTTACAGGGTCGATCCAGAAGAGGGAGTCAAGAATTCAGCTTGCTCAATATTCACCTGATTATTTTCGTTTTAGTGCTAATCATGAACTGGCACTGGAGGATCTGGGTCTGTTGCGCCAAAGATTAATTGAAGCAAGGATGGCTGCCGAAGAGGATTTCCCATATACTCTTGTAGTTAACAGTGCACGTGTTGCAGAGAGAAAAGCATTCCCGCGTAGGTCGGTTATTACAATTGTTTCGACACTCACCACATTGCTTTTTGTTTTGGTGATATTAATATTCGTTGACGGTTTTAAGAGAGGTAAAAAGAAACCGGCTAACTGATGTTTTCTTCTACAGTAATAAATTCTGAGAACGGGCTCACATTACCATTGAAGTATATCATTGCTTCGGTTGGCGGGTTGGTCTATCTGCTCTTTGCTCTTTTCGCCGTAAAGGAGCATTTTTATATTGTGTGGCTGATCCCTCTTGCTTTTATGCTTCTTCTACTGGCCCTGTTTTCTGTTGACAGGTTTTTTCTTCTGCTTCTCTTTTTTACTCCGTTATCGGTTCAGCTACGTTTTCTGACAGATAATCCGGTGGCAGATATTTTCTTGCCTACGGAGGTAATGCTGGCTCTTATTCTGTTGATAATGCTATTTAAGGTATTTAACAGCAGGGAGTTTAACAGGAAACTGTTTCGACACCCGGTGAGCATACTAATTCTGATTATGTTGGGGTGGATGTTTATTACCTCTTTTACAGGGACAATGATATTGGTGTCTCTCAAAGCTTTTCTTGCAAGGTTTTGGTTTGTTACTGCATTTTATTTTCTCGCGCTGGCACTGTTTAATGATAGAAGTTTCATAAATAAATCGTTGCAGGCATTTATGCTGGGACTGGTTCCCGTAGTGTTATTTCATATTATTCGCCTATGGGGTTTCGGGCTGTTTAATCAGCAGGCTGCACATAGTACTATGTGGCCATTTTTTAATGATCATACATCTTTCGGAACGGTGCTCGCTTTTTTTATTCCTGTCGTGATATGGCTGATTATCACTGCACGATCTGTTTTTAAAAGATTATTCTATATTGTTGTGGCTATCGTTTTTATTGCCGGCTTTGTTCTTTCATATAGCCGGGCTGCCTGGATCAGTCTTGCATTGGCGGCGTTTTTTTCGTTAAAATATTTTATAGGAATACCATGGAAAGCTGTTTTTACAGGTTTTGCAATAGGCATATTGGTATTGGTGCTTTCCTGGCCATCTGTAGTTGCTACAATGGAGGGGAACAGGCAGGATTCGTCGGGGAATTTCGGAGAACATATAAGATCAATTACCAATATTACTTCTGATGTTTCAAATATTGAGCGCATAAACAGATGGAAATCAGCGGTCAGAATGATTGGCGAAAAACCGGTAACAGGATGGGGTCCCGGTACATACCAGTTTCAGTATGCTTCATACCAGTTTTCCCATGAAAGGTCAGTTATAAGTACAAATTTTGGTGATGCCGGTAATGCACATAGTGAATACCTTGGCGCAATGGTTGAATCGGGTATTCCGGGGATAATTATTCTTATTCTGATAGTGATATTTGCGATTTTAACAGGTAACAGGGTATGGGTCCGGGGCAGTAAAAATACCAGGGCTATTTCACTGGCTCTGATGAGCGGACTGGTAACCTATTTTTTTCATGCATTATTTAATAATTTTTTGGATACGGATAAAATATCAGCTCCTTTCTGGATGTTTATTGCAGCTCTGGTTATTATGGATTTGAAATCAGGGGGGGATATGCATCAATCGAAACAGGTTAAAAAAGGAAGGCAGCTATAATCGATATATCATCAAACATGTGAGGATTATTGTCGGGAATCCCCAGATCTTCAATAAGGTTACTGATATTAATGTCGATACCATCATTATTCGCAATATGTTTCTGAATTGGTACGGTACCAATATCATCTCCTTTTTCATCTTTTAACTCCGAGAGTCCGTCTGTATAACAAACTATTTTCGAAGGGTTAGGAATTTTTATGGTTGAGGTTTGAATAAAAGGGATCTCATCGAGCATGCCTATCCCAACGCAGGAGGCTTCGAGATGTATAACTTCTTTGGTTTTAAGATCAAATATAACAGGCGGATTATGGGCAGCGTTAATATATTCGAGTTCCCTTGTAAGGTGGTTATACCTTGCAACGAAGAATGTTATGAATTTCTCTCCTGATGCATTGGTAACTACCACATCATTTAATTTTTTGATTAATATTTCAAGGTGAACATCGGCTGTAAAGAGGGCTCTGAAACTGGCTTGAAAATTCGACATCAGAAGTGCGGCTGAGATACCTTTACCCGAGACATCGGCGATACAGAATCCTGTTAAGTTTTCGGCCAGGGTTAAACAATCATAATAGTCTCCGCCAACATCATAGTGTGGGTGGTAAAAACCTGTTACAACTATATCTTCGTTTTCGGGGAGAGCATTATTATCGGGAATCAGTAATGATTGCATTCGTGCTGCCAACTCCAGCTCTTTTTTCAGAGCCTCCTGGAGAAGAGTCTCTTTAAAGAGCCTGATATTTTCGATTGCTACAATAATAATACTGGAAATGGTCTCCATAAAATGAAGATGCTTCAGTATCGGGCTCATCATTTCACCCTCTTCCTCAATATCTCCGATAAGTATGAAAGCAAGCGGGGCATTATTATTATAAACAGGGATAATTATCTCCACACCCGGTAGTCCGCTATCTTCTTCATGGGGAAGGGTGGTAGTATTTGTATATTCTAACAATTGTATATCGGGATCGATCTCAGAGGCCATCTCTTCATCAAAGCCTGCATTAAGCAGACATTCCCAGTGGTTGGAGTATTTAAAGATAAGGATCCGGCCTATGCTGAGGTTGTCACACAGGATCTTTTCATATTTCTCAAGTAATTGATCTGTTGAGAGATTTGCATTTATGGATGTGGTAATATCCAGGAGTGAGTCCAGTTTAAACCTGGACATCTGAAGCCTTTTTCTGGATGATTTTTTTTCCATAAAATTGTCTGTTATTTTACTCTTTCAACATACGATTTGTCACGTGTATCAACCTTGATCTTTTCACCTGATTCAACAAAGAGAGGTACCATAATCGTTGTTCCTGATTCGATTGTCGCAGGTTTCAATGTGTTTGTGGCTGTGTCTCCCCTTAAGCCCGGTTCGGTATATGTAACCTCCATTACAACAAATTGTGGCAGATCTACATTCAGTATGTTTTCGGTTTCGGCATGTACTACTATTTCGCAGATATCACCCTCCTTCAGGAACTCGGGGTTGTCGATCATCGATTCGATTACTGTTATCTGTTCAAAAGTTTCATTATGCATAAAGATATAACCAATATCATCTTTATAGAGATATTGATAAGGCCTGCGCTCGACACGGGCTGCATTTACTTTTACACCTGCTGTGAATGTATTGTCTATTACCCGTCCTGTGGAAATGTTTTTCAGTTTAGTACGAACAAAAGCAGGGCCCTTACCTGGCTTAACATGTTGAAACTGGACAATAGTATAGAGACCATTGTTATATTCGATTACCATTCCGTTTCTGAAATCTGCGGTTGTTGCCATAATCTAAAAGATAATTAACCTTTCATGTACAAATATATCAAAACCAAATTTAACAGTTGCACTCATCCCGGCGAACTATTTCCCGAGGATATTTTTCCGGGGAATTGTAGCAATAAAATCTTTGAGGTAGAATGGCTCAAAATATGCTATATCTTCAAAACATTTTTGCTCAAGAGCTCTTGTTGAAGGGATTGCAAGAAACCTTGCAGAAAGTTCAAAACCGGGAATAAACTGGGCATTTTCATGAATTATTACTTCAGAACATTTGCCGGCACCATTTCCAAAGAAAATAATTCTCCCCTTTTCGAGATATTGGAGGTATGAGTCTTTATCAATAACTTCAGCTGATATCTCTTTCACCATCTCCCCTTTAGGGTTAAAAAGTGCCGAATAGACCTCCATTCTCCTGGCATCGAGCATCGGGCATAAGAGAGTTTTGTCATCAACCATGCTCATTGTGCTTTTCATCTCCATCAGGCCATAGAACATCGACTCAAGGGTGCTAATAGCTATTAAAGGGATACCTGCACCATATGTTATTCCTTTAGCTGTTGAGACCCCAATTCTGAGTCCGGTATAAGAACCGGGTCCTTTACTGATAGCTACTGCCTGTAATGATGTGGCTTTGATACCGGCCTTTTCCAGCAGGTCGTTAATAAAGATAGTAAGAAGTCTGGCATGAGATTTATCGACAGAGCTTTCTTTTACAAAAGATATTTTGCCCCGGTCGCATAATGCAACTGAACAGATATTGGTCGCAGTTTCAATACACAGGATCATTTCAATCCGGCTTATTTTTCAGTTTTAAAGAGATCTTCTCTCTCTACAATTTCTATCAGAGTGCTGTCGAAAAGCTTTTTGCTTATTGCACTGAAAGGAGCAGAGATAACGTCATCTTCCTCAGCAATTCCTTCAATTATTTCAATGAAATTATTATCCTGGATACCGGTTTTTACATCTTTTGCCAGGGCATAGGTGCCATCAGAAAGAAAAACAAGTGTTCTTATCTCTTCATCTGACAGGCTTGACGCCTCTTTTGTTGTATCGGTTCGTGTAGTAACAGACTGTATGGGCACAGTCAGTATACCATATTTTGTTTCGGTCTGTATATCAACGGTGGTTGACATGCCCGGTCTGAATGGGTTTTTTCTTGATTCGGTAACAAGGTCACTATAACTTTCGGGTAAAATTAAGATCTTAACGTCAAACGTAGTAACCTGGTCGGCCGAAATTCCTGCTGTTGTTGCTGAGTTAGCTATTTCTGTTACCACTCCTTTAAACTTATAGTCGAGATATGCATCTACCTCTACAATGGCAGTATCATTAAATTTGACCTTAATAATATCATTCTCATTTACCTCAACCCACGCCTCCATCCTGGTCAGATCGGCTATTCTCAGCACCTCTGTTCCGGACATCATTTCTGTTCCTACAACCCTTTCTCCCTGCTCTACAAGAAGTGATGAGATTGTACCAGCCATAGGGGCGTAAACGGTTGTCTTAATAAGGTTTTCATTGGCCTCATTCAGTGAAGCCTGTGCGCTTTTGATAGAAAATCTGGCTGCTTCAACTTCAGCCCGGGCTACTTTATATGAGGCTTCAGCCTGTTCGTAATCTGAAGTTGAGATTGTCTCTTCGTTAAACAGTTTTTTATTACGGTTAAAGGCAAGTTCTGCCTGGATAAACTGGGCCTCTGACTGTGACAGTCTGGCTTTTGCAGACTCCAGTGAGGCTTGTACCCTGTCACGCATTGAGATATAAGTGTCGGGCTTAATTTTAAAAAGTAGTTGGCCGGAATTTACAAAATCACCCTCTTTAACATTTAGTTCAACTATCTCGCCAGAGACATCCGGGCTTATTTTTACCTCTTTTTCGGGCTGTATCTTTCCGTTTGCAGTAATTGTTTCAATAATTGATCTTTTTTCAACCTGCTCTATGGCTACTTTTACAGTAAGGGCTTTCCCGAACCATCCCTGTTTCTTACCTATTATGGCAAAAATGATAAAAACCACAGTGGCCGGGAGCAATATTTTGAGAAGGTTATTTGATTTCATGATTTTAATGGTTTAGAAGTTAAGAGGTATGGAAGTTTTGAAGTATAAAATAAATTAGTTTCCGTTAAGTGAAAGTGGGATGCCCCTGTAGAAATCGAGCACTTTTGTTTTGAATATATATTCGTATTTGGTTTGTGCGAGATCTGATTGCGCATTAAGCAACTGCGACTTGGCTGCATTATATTCCACAGGGGTGACCATTCCTACATTAAATTTCTGTTCGGTATATCTGAATGACTCCTCCATCGATTCAACGGCTTTAAGGCTTGCATAGTAAGATTTAAGACTTGCTCCGGCATCGGCAAATGCCTGTTGAATATTTTTTAGAAGTTGTTTGCGGCTGCTCTCAAGACTATATCTGTAATTTTCAATATTAATTTGAGAATTGCTGATATTGGTATTTACCTGCCAGCCGTTAAAAACAGGAATGCTCAGAGAGAAGCCAATGCCATAATTTATATTATCACTAATCTGCTCATTGAAAGGATATTCTCCATAGATGGGGCCGTCTATATCAATACCGAGCAGTTTCTGACGGATATCAGAATAACCGGTGCTGAAAGATGTGCTCATCGATAGGCGCGGACTGCGTCCTCCCTTGGCTATACGCAGATCATATTCAGCGCTTTTTAGTTTCAGGCGGGCACTTTCAACTTCTGGTCTGATCTTTTCGGCATCATTATAAATATTTCCAACATCTCCTGTTATGATCCAGGTCTCATCAACAACAATTTTGGGAACAGCAATTTCAAATCCTTTTGTTGAATCGATTTCGAGTAGCTGAACAATATTAAGATAGGAGATATCCAACTGGTTTTGCATATTGATAAGCTGTACCTCTTCCCTGGCTGCCTGGGCCTGTATCTCGAAAAGGCTTCCGCGGGCAAGACTGCCTGCATTAACCATTTTTTGAGTTTTGTCGATTTGTTCGACTGTTGTCTGAAGCTGGTTGGCAGTTACTGTCACAAGCTCCCTGTTAAGCAGTATCTGAAGATAATTGAGAGCAACATTCAAAGCAATATCATCTTTAATATTTTGAAGGTCGCTTAAACTTGCCTGGAGGTTATACTTATTACGCTGGATGGTGTTGTAACTCTGTAACCCGTTGAACAGTGTCAGATTTGCTCCTCCGTAAAAAGAGCTTGACATAACATTTGCCTCGTCGGTGAACCGATATGTTGTTTCATCAAGAGCCCTTCCAAATGAAAAATTGTTGCTTGCCGAACCATTTATTGATGGTAAAACAGCCAATTTGGATTGCATCAGGGTATTGTCCTGGAATTCTGTCTGTAATGCCTGTTGTTTGATCACTATATTATTATCTATAGCGTGGTTTATGCATTTTTCGAGAGGCCATGCATTTTCCTGCTGGGCACTTATGGTTGTTATGGAAAATATAAGAAGATATATTAGTAAAAGTAATTTTCTCATTGCAGAGTCATAAAATTAATATTTTCAGCCTACTAAGATAAGTAATAATGTCAAATTACTCTTACTCCTGATACCCTTTAACTTTTTTTATAAAAAATTGATGATTTGTTTAACTGACAATCTGATACGGCCAATAAAATATTGTATATTTGCAGGAAATCGAAGATAGAAATATAAACATAATGATATGAGTAAATCAAAATTAAACCTTGAGCCTGGGGTGCTCCATGGAGAAGATGTAAAAAGGCTGCTAAACTATGCCAATATTAACAATTTTGCTATTCCTGCGGTGAACGTTATTAATACCAACACCGTGAATGCTGTTCTTGAGACAGCCAGGGATGTAAATTCTCCTGTTATTATTCAATTTTCGTATGGTGGAGCTCACTTTTTCGGAGGGAAAGGCCTTTCGGCAGATGATCATGACGGAGCTATTGCCGGTGCAATTTCCGGGGCATTGCATGTACATAATGTTGCCGAATATTATGGTGTTCCGGTTATTCTTCATACTGACCATGCTGCGAAGAAACTATTGCCCTGGATAGACGCACTGATTGATGCAGGTGAAGAGTTCTTTGAGATTAATGACAAACCTCTTTTCAGTTCACATATGCTCGACCTCAGCGAGGAGCCGATCGAGGAGAATATTGCTATTTCAAAGGAGTATCTTAAGAGGATGGATGCAATTGGAATGACTCTCGAAATTGAACTGGGAGTTACAGGAGGCGAAGAAGATGGTGTTGATAACACTGAAATTGACAGTTCCCGCCTGTATACCCAGCCCGAAGAGGTTGCATATGCCTATAAAGAGCTTTCTGAAGTATGTAATAATTTTACTATTGCAGCTTCATTTGGTAATGTACACGGTGTTTATAAGCCCGGTAATGTAGAGCTGAAACCGGTCATATTAAAAAATAGCCAGGAGTATATTCAGAAGAAGTTTAACACCCGTGATAATCCGGTAAATTTTGTTTTCCATGGCGGATCAGGATCAGAGAAGCACCTTATAAAGGAAGCTATCGAATATGGGGCAATTAAAATGAATATCGATACTGATATGCAGTGGGCTTTCTGGTCGGGAGTTAAAGCCTATTCTGATGAAAAAGGCGGATATCTTCAATCCCAGATTGGAAATCCCGAGGGAGATGATAAGCCAAATAAGAAATATTATGATCCAAGGGTTTGGTTAAGGAAGGGTGAGCTTGCTTTTGTGGAGAGGTTAAAAGAGGCGTTTGATGATCTGAATTCCATAAACAGGATGTAGAAGTTATACATAATACAGATATCAGGCGATCAGCATCTTAGTGGCTGGTCGCTTTTTTTTTGTTAATAATTTAAACTATTAAAAAAGTTGCTCCACATGCTATTTGCTATTTTTGATATAGTTTTTCAAAACTAAGATTTTGAGGCGATTAAAAGTAAAGGATGATAAGCTGAAGAGAAGTATCAGGCTTACGGTGATGCTTAATAACCGGGAGCTGCGGGCACTAAATCTCTATTGTCAGCGATTCAGGATAAAGAATCGGTCGAGTTTTATGCGCGAGACTATTGTGACGGCTATTCTTAAAAGATTTGACGAAGAGTCACCGAGCCTCTGGGAAGAGGGAGATCCAAACCTGTTTAATGATGAATCACAGCAGACTTAATCAACAGGGTGATTATAACAGCCATGAACCGGGATCATCTATCCGGCTGCCGTATGCAATAAAATAGGGTACGGTTTTATTGCTGCCAATAAACACCGGCTCTTTCCCGGTTTTAATGTCTATCAGGCCACCACCCGATTCTTTAAGTATAAGTGATCCGGCAGCTATGTCCCATTCGTAGATTGGTCCGGTTTTGATATAAAAATCAGATTCCCCTTTTGCAATAAGACAAAATTTAATAGCACTTCCCAGGCTTTGCGAACTTAGTTTGGTTCTGTGCTCAGCTTTTTTGATCCACCTGTCTTCACCCTGGCCATGATGTGAACGACTCTTCAAAATTGAATAATCCCCTGATTTATTTATAGCCGGCAGTTTTGATTTTGTTCCGTTCATCTCCATCCAGGCTCCTTTTCCCTTTATGGCGTACCAGAACGTATCCTTAATAGGAGCATAGATATATCCTTCAACGGGAGTTCCGTTCCTGATTAACGAAATAATTATACAGAATTCATCTGTCTGGTTAATAAATTCTCTTGTTCCGTCGAGCGGGTCAATTAGCCAGAACTGATCTCTCTCTGGAGTAGGGACGTTGCATGCAACGTCCCTACTCTCTTCGCTGATAATCTCAATATCAGGAGTTAATTTTGACAGGGCCTCTA
>JAUVKT010000018.1 GCA_030596125.1 Bacteroidales bacterium
AATAGCGATTTATGATTTTTGGATTTGTGTTTTGGGTGTCCCGCTATCTTTATGGTATATTTGTTTTAGTCTTAGCCCCAAGGGGGGCGGTAATCAACAGCCCCGAGCGCAGCTCGGGGTTTGTGTAATGCAATATAACATAGCGCCACAGGTGCGTAATCAATATTTTCAATATGCCTCAATCGTTTGGCATTAGTGATTCCGCACCCTTGGCGCTCTATCGGGTGAGACGTATCATTAACCCTGAGCTACGCACAGGGCTAATGATTTACGCACCTTTGGTGCTTGAAAATTTCAGATTGAAATTGATTTTATCTTATATATTCAGACTTCCCGAACTTTTATATATTTGTTAACCAGATAGTAGTGTTATTTTTTAAGGAAGGGTTCTGAAATATATTCATATTCTTAAGAATCGTATTATTCGGAAATAGAAAAGAATTAATAAAATAAACTAGTTGTGCATAATATGAAAAAATGAAAAAAATTATTTTAGAGATTTACAATTTTATTGGATCAAAATATTTAAATCCACTTCTCAAATTGGAGCAAAAAAAGCGGCCCTTTCCAATTATCAATGAAAGAGCAACTGAATATGGTTTTTCATTTAAGCATCTTAGAAAACTATGCACAGGCAAACTGCTTGATATCGGAACAGGAAGGTCCTCCTGGCCGCATATCTTATCAACCTGTGGTTTTGAAGTCATGGCCATTGATAAGATGGAAGATTATTGGAGAAGTTATTTTAATCGTCATTATAAAATAGTAAATGATGACATTACTAATACAAAAACTAAAGAAAAATTTCAGTTCGCAACATGTATTAGCGTTTTGGAACATATTCCGAATCACAAAGAGGCAATAATTAATATTCATAAATTACTTGAAAAGGAGGGATATTTAATTTTAACTTTTCCATATAATGAAACTGATTATCATGAAAATATATATAAACACCCTAAAGCATCTCATGGTCAAAATGCCAGTTTCGTCACGCAAGTTTTTTCAAGAAATGAAATTAACGATTGGTTAACAGTTACTTCCTTTAAAATTATTGATCAGGAGTATTATAAAGTATTTACCGGTGAATTTTGGGCTATGGGTGAAAGAATTGTACCTTGTTTACAGACAAATGATATGGCAACACATCACTTAACCTGCATTCTTTTGCAGAAAAGCGAAAATTGACTTATAAGTTATTAAATTTGATATAATTAAAACAAAATGAGACTTTTGCACAGACTCCCACATGGAGTCATTTTCCATAATATAAACATCAAAAAAGGTGATAAAAAGAATGAAAATATATTTTAGTCGTAAAAAATGAAACCAAAAGAGAGAGTTAAAGCTTCTTTAGAACATATCCAGCCTGACAGGCCTCCGGTATTTGCTTGCGTTACGCCGCAGGTTGGTGATATGTTAAACCGGCATCTTGGTATTAATGATGATGGATTGGTTGATGCATTTTTTGCAAATCGTATCTCTTATACAAAAGCACTTACTGCACTGGGAAACGATTGTATATGTGTTGCTGCCTGTTGGCCGGAGGGGTATGCAATTACAGATAACGGAAACGGATCGGTTACCGATGAGTGGGGTATTACCTGGGGGAATACCGGAGTTTATTACGAGATGATCGATCATCCGTTGCGAAATATTGAAACAATAAACGATCTGAATAATTATGTCTTTCCCGACCCGTTAGCTTCGGGTAGATTCAGACATGCTGAAATGCAGATTAAAGAATATGGTTCAGATTATGCAATAATTGCCGAGCAGGAGTGTACTATTTTTGAACTGTCCTGGTATCTGGTTGGACTCGAAAAATTCCTGATAGATATGATGCTCGGTAAACCATATGCTAATGAACTGCTCGACAGGATAATGGAATATAGTCTTAAGCAAGTATGCCAGCTGGTTGAGCTGGGTGCAGATATTGTATGGACAGGGGATGATATTGGAAATCAAAATGGTATGATGATCGATCCTGGTCAGTGGAGGCTGATTTTTAAACCACGGATGAAATATGTTTTTGATACTCTTAAAAAGTTAAATCCGGACATAAAGATTGCCTATCATAGTTGTGGTTCAATCAGACCAGTGATTAATGACCTGGTAGAGATAGGACTTGATATACTTAATCCGATCCAGCCTATGGCTTATGATATGGATGCCGCATCATTAAAGGAGATGCATGGCAGGGAGTTATCTTTTTTTGGAGGGATAGATATTCAGGATGTGCTTCCAAACGGGACACCTGAAGAGGTTAGAAAACATGTGAGAGAGAAGAAAAAAATTCTGGGCAAAAACGGAGGTTTTTTACTGGCGCCGGCACATAATATTCAGCCCGATACATCCCTGGAAAATATCCTGGCATTTTTTGAAGAGGCAACTAAAATATAACTAATCAATCGGCCCTCCTTCGCTCTCCACTTCATTTCGAGCTTCGGAAGGGCAAAGCAGTCGGCCCTCCTTCGCTCTCCACTTCATTTCGAGCTTCGGAAGGGCAAAGCAGTCGGCCCTCCTTCGCTCTCCACTTCGTTTCGAGCTTCGGAAGGGCAAAGCAGTCGGCAGTCGGCAAAAGAACAATAAGCAAACTTAAGACACTGAATAGTTACAAATATATTAATACTGAAACAGAGAGGATAGTAACAATATTTAACAGATGGCTGAACGAATATGATTGGTAAACATATTAATTTGGTATATTTTTGATGGATGGGGAAGAAAAATTTTAATACTGAATGGCGCAAAGTGGCTGCGGCCATGTATATCAAGCCGGTTGATTCCAAGATACTTGGCTCGGTGGATATTGATGTAACAGACCTGGAGGTATTTATTAACCGAAAGAGAAAAAAGGGAGTAAAAATAACTCTTACACATTGTGTTACACTGGCGCTTGCAAGAGGAATCAGGACAGAAGTTCCAGAACTTAACTGTTATGTAAAAAGGGGTAAAATTGTTGAGCGTGATTATGTTGATGCAATGATAAGTGTCTTACTGAAAAGGGAAGAGATGGGTTCGGTAAGGGTGCCCGGCGCAGACAAAATGACACTTGTTGAATTATCGGATTTTTTAAGTCTGAAAATAAAGGAGGCACGCACCGGTAATGAGAGTAAAGAGATGAAAAAAAAGGGAATGATAGCTGCAGTCCCCTGGCCCTTCAGAAGATGGCTTTTTAAGCTGATAAAACTTATTACAATTACCTGGGGATTTTCAGTGGCAGGTATTTCTGCCAATAATTACGGTTCGTTTGTGGTAGCAAATATCGGAACCCTGGGTCTTGACACCGGCTATCCCGCTCTCTTTCCAACTTCTAACGTAGCAATGGTGGTGACAATGGGTGGGGTTTTCAAAAAGCCGGCGGTAGTTGGGGATAAAGTATTGCCGAGAAAAATATTAACAATAAGCGTGGCACTTGATCATCGTGTTGTTGATGCATCGCATGGGGGCAAAATGTTTCGCTATGTTAAAAATGTTGTTAGAAATCCTGAAATTCTGGATCAGAAACCGGAATATGCATAACCATAAACTCTTAAACATGAATATTAACAGACGAAAATTTATAAAAACCGGAAGTGCGGCAGTGGCAGGATCAGTTTTGATACCTCCACTGATACAGTCATGTCAGAACCTAAAAGTATCCGAAAACGTGAAAAGTTATCTTGATCATTTTGAAGTAACTGTTGAAATGCTTCAGAAAGTTATTTCAACAGCAATGTCCAGGGGGGGTGATTATGCCGACCTCTTTTTTGAACATAAAATTAGTAACAGCCTTGGTCTTGAAGACGGGAAGGTAAACCGGGCCTATTCCAATATTGATTATGGTGTGGGCATAAGGGTTCTGAAGGGCGATCAGACCGGTTTTGCTTATTCAGAGGATGTTACCATTAAAGCAATGCTGAATGCGGCAAAAATGGCAGCAGCCATAGCTGATAATCCCGGAAAATTCGAAAAAGGAAATGTCGTGGAGAAAATGCCTGAGGAATTTTACAGGATTGATAAAAAATGGGAGGATGTGTCGGTTAAAGATAAAATACCGTTCGTGCAGAAAATTAACGACAGGGTATTTAGTCTCGACGAGAAAGTAATTAAGGTAAATGCATTTCTGAATGATGAAACATCATATGTGATGTATTATGATTCTGAAGGTAAACTTACCTACGATTATCGACCGCTTGTAAGCTTTGGTGTAGTATCAATAATGCAACGAAACGAACAAATTGAGAATAATTATTCAGCCAGGTCTTTCAGGAAAGGTTTTGAGTGGTTATCAGACGATGTGGTTAATGAGCTGGCGCAGGAGACTGTTGATAAAACGAATATTTTGTTTGATGCTACGAAACCAAAAGCCGGCGAGATGCCTGTTGTAATGGGGGCAGGCGGCTCAGGAATATTGTTACACGAAGCTATAGGCCATACTTTCGAAGCTGATTTCAACCGTAAAGGAGAGTCGATTTTCAGTGATAAGATGGGTAAAAAGGTTGCCGAAAGCTTTATCAATATTATAGACGACGGAACACTGATAAATAACAGGGGCTCGCTAAATATAGATGATGAGGGGAACGAAGTTCAGAAAACCTATCTTGTGAAAGATGGCATACTTAACAGTTATATCCACGACAGAATTAGTTCAAATTATTATGGTGTTGATCCAACCGGTAACGGAAGGAGAGAATCATTCCGTCATATCCCGATACCCAGGATGAGAGCTACCTATATGGAGACCGGACCGCATACCAGGGAAGAGATATTTGAGAATGTTGATTATGGTGTATATGTTGATAATTTTAGCAATGGCCAGGTCAAGATCGGCGCAGGAGATTTTACATTCTTTGTTAAGTCGGGTTACCTGATAGAAAAGGGAAAACTAACACAACCAATAAAGGATATCAATATTATTGGTAACGGACCTCAGGCATTAGCTGATATTTCAATGGTTGCCAATGACTTCCTGATTGATAACGGAACATGGATGTGTGGTAAGGGAGGCCAGTCAGTACCTGTTACATGCGGACTCCCATCAGTACTGGTTAAGAAATTAACTGTTGGCGGAACAAGCGCTTAACCGGGGAAGATAATTAGTTTATTAAGAATACAAAAACGATAAAAATGACTATAGCGGAAAAATACAAGTTAGCAAAATGGGCAATGCAACATGCACTTGATAACGGAGCTCAGGAAGTTAGTGTGAGCATTTTCGACAGTACCAGCAGCAGCGTAGAGGTACGTGATGAAAAAATCGATAAACTGGAACAGGCAAATCAGGCAGGCCTTTCAATAAGACTTATGGTCGATAAGAAGTATTCTGCACATTCCACCAACAGGCTTGGTAATAAGAGGGAGCTCCAAAAGTTCATTGAAGAAGCAATAAAGGGAACACGTTATCTGTCGGAAGATGAGTTTCGTACATTGCCTGATCCTGACCTCTATTACAAAGGAGGAGGTGTTGATCTTAAAACATTTGATAATAATTTTACGGATATAGACCCTCAGCAAAAAATTGATGCAGCATTTGCTGTCGAAAAAGAGGTGGTGGGATCTGACGACAGGATCATATCTGTTACAGCAAGTTACTACGATGGTATAAATAATACCGTTATGGTAACGAGTAATAGTTTCGAAGGAGATACATCAAATACATATTACGGGATAAATGCATCTGTATCTGTTAGTGATGGAGATGCACGTCCGCAATCGTTCTGGGGCGAGAGTGCAATTTTTTACAATGAACTTAAAACTGAAGGTATAGGTGAAAAGGCCCTTAAGAGAGCACTCAGAATGATAGGCCAGGAAAAGATCAAATCAGGCAGGATGCCAATGATAATAGAAAACAGACTTGCAAGCCAGAGCCTGGGTCCGATCATCTCTGCTCTTAACGGCTCTGCAATACAACAAAAGAACTCTTTCCTTATTGATAAGCTTGGGGAGAGGGTTGGTTCTGACAAACTCACCATTATCGATGATCCGTTTATTATTTCAGGCCGCGGATCAAGGCTCTTTGATGGCGAAGGCCTGGCCCTGAAAAAACGACCTGTTTTTGAAAAGGGCATTCTCAGGACATATTACATTGATACCTATTATGGCAAAAAGCTCGGGATGGATCCCACAACGGGCGGAACTACAAACCTGGTGTTTGAACCGGGAGAAAGAAATTTGGAAGAGATGACAGCCTCTTTAAAGAGGGGTATTCTTATTACGGGTTTTAATGGCGGTAATACAAACGGTACTACAGGTGATTTCTCATACGGGATAGAAGGATTTCTTGTAGAAGATGGTAAAATTATTCAGCCGGTATCCGAAATGAATATTTCAGGAAATATGAAGGAATTATGGATGAATCTTGCGGAAGTTGGCAATGATGTATATGAAAATTCATCATGGAGAACTCCGTCACTCATGTTTAATGATGTAGATTTTAGCGGACTATAAGATAAGAAAAAGTACGGGTCTTATTATGAATAACAGAACAGCAGTTGTCTTTGGAGCTACCGGGCTTGTGGGATCATATCTTCTTGAGGAGCTTATCAAAAATATAAAGTATTCGGCAATTAAGGTATTTACCAGGAAGAAGCTGGCAATAGAGCACATTAAGATCATAGAACACATAGTGGATGTTGAAAATATTGACAGCTATAAAGATGAAATAAGGGGTAATGATCTGTTTATCTGTATCGGAACAACATATCGGAAGGCAGGTTCGGTAAAAAGGGTTGAAGAGATCGACCGTGATTTACCATCAGCAATCGGAGAGATATCATTTAAGAAAGGGATAGAGAAGATAGCGGTTGTATCAGCGGTTGGGGCAAATATTAAATCCCGCAACTATTATAACAGGGTTAAAGGTGAGATGGAGCAGAAGATAACTGGCCTGGGTTTTAACCGGACAGTTATTGTAAGACCATCATTACTACTTGGAAAAAGAGACGAATTCAGGTTGATGGAGTCGGCCGGAAAAATGTTTATGAAACTGCTTTCATTTATGATGGTTGGGCGGGTAAAAAAGTACAGGGCCATTCATGGGAGGGATGTTGCTACAGCAATGATTTATGCGCTGGGGGAATCTTCTGACAGAATTTTTTATGAATCAGACGATCTTAAAGCACTTTATACCTAAGGCACTGAGAAATTATTGATTTTTTCATACTTTTAGTGATTAATAAATTAAAAAGAGATGACAACATTAATTATTATTATCGTTTTGGTCGTTTTAATCGGCCTGTTTCTTATTTCGGCATATAACCGGTTGGTAAGATTACGAAACAACCGTGAAAATGCTTTTGCAGATATTGATGTACAGCTCAGGCAGCGACACGACCTTATCCCAACACTGGTTGATACCGTTAAAGGATATATGAAGCATGAGAAAGAACTTCTGACCGAGATAACAAATGCGAGGGCACGCGCAATGAGTGCAGGATCTATTAACGAAAAAATTGCAGCCGAATCACAACTTACCAGCGCTCTTGGTGGTATTAAGGTAGCAGTGGAGGCTTATCCCGACCTTAAAGCAAATCAGAATTTCCTGAACCTGCAGGAGGAGATATCTGATGTTGAGAATAAGCTGGCAGCAGTAAGAAGATTCTTTAACTCTGCCACGAAGGAGTTAAATGTAGCAGTAGAATCTTTTCCTTCCAACATGGTGGCAGGCATGTTTGGTTTTATAAGGGAGCCAATGTTTGATCTTGGTGAGAAAAGAGAGACAATGGAAGAGCCTCCAAAGGTAAATTTTGAATAGATCTCTGAATGAAGTACGTAGGGTTACAAACACAGATATGGCGGAATAATGTACTTTCAATAATACTTCTTGTACTCTTTCCCCTGGTATTTTATGCTCTTGTTTTTATCTTTTTTACAGTAATAGACATTGCCGAACCGGATGTCGAAACAGATGTCGTAAATAGTTTTTTACGTACAATACCATGGATAACAATCGGGGTGGGAATATGGTTTATTATAGCCTGGTTTTCTCATACTTCGATGATACAAAAAGCCACCGGATCAAAATCGCTTGAACGAAAAGAGAACAAGCGGGTTTATAACCTGGTTGAAAATCTATGTATGACGGCAGGCCAGAAAACACCTAAAATAAATATTATTAATGACGATAGTCTGAACGCATTTGCCAGCGGGATTAACGAACGAACATATACAATTTCATTATCACGGGGTATTATTAATAAGCTTGATGATGAAGAGCTGGAATCGGTTATTGCTCATGAACTCACTCATATTCGTAACAGGGATGTAAGGCTTCTGATAGTATCTATCATTTTTGTCGGCATTTTTGCATTTGTAACCACGACAATGCTTCACTCGTTAAGATTTAGCGGAAGAGGCAACAAGAAGAACGGGGGAGCGATTATTGTGATCATTATCCTTGCGGCAATAGGATGGCTGCTTACTACGTTATTCCGGTTTGCACTATCGAGAAAAAGGGAATATCTGGCCGATGCAGGAGCTGTTGAGCTTACCCGCAAGCCGTTAGCCATGGCATCGGCACTTGAAAAGGTTTCTGCAGATTCAAGAATAGAAGCTGTAGAGCGTGAGGATGTTGCACAATTATTTATCGAGAATCCACAGAAGAAAAAGAAAAAGGTCTCATTTTCAACCATGTTTGCCACCCATCCGCCAATTAAGGATAGAATCAGGATATTAAAGCAAATGTGAAGAGGAAAATTAACAACTTAACATGAGCTACGATTACATAATTATCGGAAGCGGCTTCGGAGGTTCAGTGAGCGCACTTCGTCTTTCAGAAAAAGGGTATAAAGTACTTGTTATAGAAAAAGGAAAGTGGTTCAGCAAGGATGATTTTCCAAAATCAAACTGGCGTTTGCGTAAATGGTTATGGCTGCCTCGTCTTGGCTTCCATGGAATAATGAAGATAAGCTTCCTTCGTCATGCCTCAATACTTTCCGGAACAGGCGTTGGAGGCGGATCGTTGGTTTATGCAAACACTCTTCCTTTGCCAAAAAAGCAATTTTTTAAGACAGGTAGCTGGAGAAGTCTTGCCGACTGGAAAAAGGAATTGGAGTCTTTTTATAAGGAGGGGTGGCGTATGTTGGGGGCTGAACTTAACCCAAAACTTGAAACCGGTGATCTGGCACTCAGGGAGCTTGGAGAAAAGCTCGGAAGATCCGAATATTTCGAACCAACCACGGTAGCAGTTAATTTTGGAGAGCCGGATAAATTTGTTGCAGATCCCTATTTTAACGGAGAGGGCCCTGAAGTATCCGGTTGCACATTCTGTGGTGGTTGTATGACTGGCTGCAGACATGGCGCGAAGAATACACTTGATCGTAACTATCTCTGGCTGGCTCAAAAAAGGGGGGCAGAGATCCTGGCTGAGTATAAGGTGGTTGATGTTGTTCCGGATGGAAAAGAGAATGGATCTGAAGGTTATCTTATCACATGCCGGAAATCTACAGGCATGGTTAGAAGAAAAAAAGAGTTCAGGACAAAAGGTGTGATTTTTGCAGGCGGCGTACTGGGAACCGTCAGTCTTATGCATGCACTTAAGAAGAGGTCGCTACCTGCAATATCCAATAAGCTTGGATATGATATACGAACAAATAATGAGAGCCTGATAGGGGTTGTGAGCCTCGACCGGGAGAAGGATTTTTCAAAAGGCGTTGCTATAGGATCTATTCTACACACCGACGATAACAGTCATCTGGAACCGGTAAGATATGCAGAGGGATCAGGCTTCTGGAGACTGGCAATGTTGCCCTTTACAATGGGGAAAAATATTTTTGTGAGACTGGGCAAAATGGTTGGCGTATGGTTTCGCCACCCGTGGAACACTCTCAAAATACTATTTGTTGGTAACTGGGCAAAAAGGACGCAGATACTGCTCTTTATGCAGACTCTTGACAGTACCCTGCGGTTATCAGTGGGCAGGTTCGGACTAAAAACATCAATTGATAAAGGTAAAAATCCAACTCCTTTTATTCCTGAAGCAAAAGAGGTGGCAGATAAGTTTGCAAAAATTACAAACGGCCGGCCTCATGTTCTTGCACTGGAGCCCCTGTTTGGGATTCCCTCCACCGCACATATACTGGGAGGTGCTGTAATGGGAGAAAGTCCTGCAGAGGGTGTAATAGACAAAAACAACATGGTATTCGGATACAGCAACATGATGGTGTGCGACGGATCAATGATATCAGCCAACCCGGGAGTTAACCCGGCACTCAGTATTGTAGCTATTACCGAGAGAGCAATGAACCTGATAAAGGAAAAGAGTTGAACTAACGATTCAACAAATGAAGTCGTTCGCCCTTCGCCGTTCGTCGTTTGCCGTTAATAATATAGGTACCTTTTAATCTTATGTGTTGCTGTCTTCTGGAACGGAACAGACTGTAGCACAACTTTATTAAGCCTTGAAAACTTATTAATCCTCATATTTACCTGTGTCTGCAATTCTGAGAGCATCTCTTCAATCTTCTCTTCCACAACACGTGACATCTCCTCTTTAAGGTATTGGTATTTTGTCTCAAGCTCTTCCTTGTTTATATGGACAAGGGCAACAATTTTTCCTTTTTGTTCAATAACAAGAGATTCAACAACATGTTTAAAATTATTGATCACTGATTCAATCTCCTCAGGATAAATGTTCTCACCACTTGCTCCTACGATTACATTTTTCAGACGACCCTTAATAAACAGGAAGTTATCTTTATTAAAAATGCCTAAATCTCCGGTTTTAAACCAGCCATCATCTGTAAGAACCTTTTTAGTGAGTTCGGGCTCTTTAAAATATCCTTTCATTACATTCGGACCCTTAGCCCAGATCTCTCCCTCGCCGGTTTTGGGATCAGGATTGGCAATTTTCAGCTTAACGCCATTAACAGCCGGGCCGGTTGATTCCAACACGGCTTGCGATGGTGGAGCGCCGGCCAGAAGAGGTGATGTTTCCGTAAGGCCGTATCCGATCGAATAAGGGAATTTGCCTTCTTTAAGAAATCTTTCAACATTAAAGTTCAGCTTTGCCCCGCCAATACCATAGAAATGCAATTCACCACCAAATGTTTGAAACAGTTGTTTGCCTGCTGCCCGGTGTAATATTTTTCTTACAGGAGCAATTTTATAAAGGGTGGCAAGGAGCTTGTTTGCAGTTAATGTGGGCCTGATCTTACTATAATAGATCTTTTCAATTATTAACGGGACAGAGACCATAACAGTTGGTTTTACCTCTTTGAGTGCCGGAAGAAGCACCGGTGCGGTAGGAGGTTTACGGAGGTAGTAAACTGTGGAACCGCTCATGAACGGAATTATCATTCCTATTGTGTTCTCCAGGGTGTGTGACAGAGGCACAAGTGAAAGAAATCTGTCGTTGTTGCCAATATCATGTATCTGTTTAGCAGCTATAGCATTAGAACAAATATTACGGTGGAGTAACATTACACCCTTAGACTTCCCGGTGGTTCCGGAAGTGTAAATAATTACTGCAAGATCTTCAGGATCAACAGGATAATCTGTAGAAGAACTAAGTGATGAATCAAATACCGGGGATGATTCATTTCCATTCCTGAGGCAGAAATCCTCAATGTTAATAATATTTTTAAGCCCCTTAACCTCAATACCTGTTAGTTTATGAGCCAGGTTATCTGAAACAAAAATGGTAGTTGCCTCGGAATGAACAAGGATATTGGTGATCTCTTCTGTAGAAAAATCCGGCAGTATTGGAATAGCCACAGCCCCCATTGATGTAACTGCAAAATACACAGAAGGCCAGTTTGGCATATTGGTACTGTATATCGCGATCTTATCACCTGGCTTTATTCCAAGTTTTTCCAAAAAAAGGTGCAGGGAGGAAACGGTTCTCCCGACTTCGCTATATGTAATTGCTTTTTCACCAACAAAACTGAATGCCTTGTTTTTGCCAAATATTTCGACAGAGTTATTTAGCATTCCTTTAAAAGTCAATAAGTTATCGCTCATATTTCCTCCCATAATAAATGTTATTATAACTATTCAGTGTCTTGTGTTTGAAATGGTTAATTTTATTATTCTTTGCATCTTTAAGTCGGCAATCTTCAGTCGGCAGTCAGCCCGTCCGACCGGAGTCATCCGGGCGGGCAATCTGAAGATAAGGCTATATACACTTTTCAGTCCCGATTTATCGGGAATATGATTAAGCAATCGTCCGATTTTTTCAGATCGTTTATTAAAATAATCAAACCTTTCTTTTATATACAGTTAACGAAAATTCAATTGTCATAGTGTATTAATTGTTTGATTGTTATTTGCTTTTTTGCCGACTGTGGACTGATTAGTTATATATTTTTTATCTGCTATATATTTGCAATATTAATTATTATTTCACTAAATGTATGATGCTAAATATGAAATTTTATTTAAATGTGACCACACTGCACACTATTTATATGCCGATTTTTTTCAGGCATGCCGGGTAGAGGCCAAAGGAGTCACTTTCAACTTTACCTCTTTTTTGGATGATTTTTGTGCCTCCCCTTGAAATATTTTTTTTTGCCGGTACGGTAATTATGTTTTGGCACTTTCCATTCGGGCTCCGGTCCAAATCCCGGAGGTAAAGGAATTTTATAAACCTCTTTTTCAATTAACTGTTCTATCCTGTGAAAATAATAGATATCATCAGGACTGATAAATGTAAGAGCTACCCCTGTTGAGTCTGCCCTTGCAGTACGGCCTACCCTGTGTACATAATCTTCAGCATCCTGTGGTACATCGAAGTTGATGATAAGGTTGATATCCTTAATATCTATTCCGCGGCTAAGGACATCTGTTGCAACAAGGATCCTGGTTTTTCGGGCTTTAAACCTGAGAAGAACTGCTTCTCTCTCTTTCTGTTCAAAGTCTGAGGAGATAGCCTCTGTATTTTTTTCTGTTTTTTTCAGCAATCGTGCAACTTCATTTACCTTCCTTTTTGTCGAACAAAAAATCAAAATACTATGATAATCAGGCTTATCAGTGACAAGGTGATCAACGAGAGCCGTTTTTTGGTTGTCATAAGCCATATAGGCAGCCTGCAATACTCCTTCGGCCGGTTTTGCTATTGCAATATTTATTTCAGCGGGAGAGGTAAGTATCTTTTCGGCAAGACTTCTGATCTTGTGCGCCATAGTGGCACTGAACATCAGGGTTTGCCTTTTTTTCGGCAGATAGGAGATTATCTTTATTATATCATTAATAAAGCCTATATCCAACATCCGGTCAGCCTCATCAAGAATAAGATATTTAACAGAATCGAATTTCACATATCCCATATTAAGATGTGATATCAGCTTTCCGGGTGTTGCAACAATAATATCGGCTCCCTCGGTAAGGGCTCTCTTTTGCTGACCCCAATCATCTCCTGCCCCACCACCATATATAGAGATAGAATGAATATTCATGGTATACGCAACACCCTGTATATGCTGATCTATCTGGATAGCAAGCTCGCGGGTCGGAACTATTATCAGGGTTGTTGTTTTTCCCCTTGGGAGGTTAGCCAGCCCGTTAAGGATGGGGATAAGAAAAGCAGCCGTTTTCCCTGTTCCTGTCTGTGCACAGGCAATAAGATCTTTCCCCGCAAGGATTTCCGGGATAGCCTGTTCCTGTATCGGGGTAGCCTCATTAAACCCCATATATGATATTGCGTTAAGCAGATCATTATTTATTCCGAATTCATCAAACTTCATAATACAGCATCAATAATATGTGCCGCAAAAATAGCTAAAATGTTTAGAATCAAATTAAAATAGCTTCTAATTAATTGTTCGACCCTGCTTAACAAAACTCCTTTTTATTGGTTACTTTTGTATAAATCATTTTGTAAAGAGATGGGAAAGATACGAGTGACAAAGGAATTTCGGTTTGAAACAGCTCACACACTGCTGAATTATGATGGTCCGTGCCGTAATATACACGGGCATTCATATAAACTGTTTGTGACTATTATTGGAGAACCTGTTGATGATATTAGTAACTCCAAGTACGGGATGGTTATCGATTTTAGTGATTTAAAGAGTATGGTAAACAGGGAAGTTGTTGACCGGTTTGACCATACTGTTGTTGTAAGCAGCAAGGTTGAAGGAGAAAAGTTACGGGCCATAGATAAGATGTTTGGGAATGTGCTGGTTGTTGATTATCAGCCAACATGTGAAAATATGGTTGAAGATATAGCCGGCAGGGTAATACCACACCTTCCTGAAGGGGTTACCCTTCATAGTGTGAAGCTCTATGAGACCACAACCTCTTATGCAGAGTGGTTTGCCGGAGATAATATCTGATTGGAGTTAGAAGTGACTAAAGTTAAAAGTGTCTAAAGTGACTAAAGTTAGAAGACTGCTTGCCCTGTGAAATACGACGCAGGAGTTATTTCTACAGGGAAGACTGTCGACTGAAGACTGCCGACTGGAGACTGCCGACTGAAGACTGCCGACTGAGGACTGAATACAAACCACCTTCTTAAAGTGTGGATATTTAATTAATAATGAATAATGTCTGAGACTAAAACCAGGAAACTTTTTCTATTGGATGCGTATGCCCTTATATACAGGTCATACTATGCGTTTATTAAAAACCCGAGGATCAATTCAAAAGGTTTTAACACCTCCGCCGTATTCGGGTTTGTTTTAACATTGGATGAGTTGTTGCAGAAACAGAATCCCTCTCATCTGGGTGTTGTTTTTGACCCGCCTTCGCCAACTTTCAGGCACAAGATGTATAAAGAGTACAAGGCAAACCGTGATGCCACCCCTGAAGACATAAAACTTTCGGTACCCTATATTAAATCTCTTCTTGAGGCATATAATATTCCTGTTTATGAGGTTGATGGTTATGAGGCAGACGATGTAATCGGAACATTATCATGGAAAGCATCTGACAGTGGATTTGATACCTATATGATGACACCGGATAAAGATTTTGCACAACTTGTACGGGATAATGTAAAGATGTTCAAGCCGTCAAGGGGAGGGGCTGATCCGGTTGTGTGGGGACCGGCTGAGGTGTGTGAAGAGTTTAATATAGATGACCCGTTAAAGGTGATTGATATACTTGCCCTGATGGGAGATACGGCAGATAATATTCCGGGAGCCCCGGGGATAGGTCCCAAGACGGCCAAAAAACTGATCTCAGAATATGGGAGTGTAGAAAAACTGATTGAAGATACTTCTGCCCTGAAGGGAAAACAGAAAGAGATAATTGATAATAATGGTGAACAGATCATGTTCTCAAAAAAGCTGGTCACTATTGAAACAGACGTGCATGTAGATCTGGTGGAGGATGACCTGGTGCGAAAAGAACCTGACAAAGACAAACTGAAACAGATCTTTGAGGAGTTGGAATTCAGGGCTATGGCTGCAAAGTTGAATCTGGTTAAAACAACAGTTGCCGGAAATGTATCACCCGTTGTAACACAGCCTATTGCTGGTGATCATGTACAGGGATCACTTTTTGGCGACTACGAACCGGCTGCCGTAGAGAATAGAAATACACTTACAAGTATATCACACGATTACCAGGTTGTTGAGTCTGAAGAAGATATTCTGATACTTAAAGAAAAACTTGACCTGCTCGATGAATTTTGCTTTGATACAGAGACAACATCGCTCGATTCGCTCGACACAGAACTTGTAGCAATTGCTTTTTCGTGGGAGAAAGGCAAAGGGTATATGGTTTGGTTTCCGGAGGAGAGGACAGAAACAGAGAAAAGACTGGAGATTTTAAAACCAGTGTTTGAGAATGAATCTGTTTTAAAGATCGGACACAATCTGAAGTTTGATATGCAGGTGCTTGAAAATTATGGGGTAGAGGTTAAAGGGAAGAAGTTTGATACAATGATAGCACATTATCTTCTTGAGCCGGATATGCGTCATAAGATGGATTACCTGGCAGAAACATTCCTTAATTATAAACCCGAGCCAATTGAGAATCTTATTGGCGAAAAGGGTAAAAGCCAGCGTACCATGAGAGGCGTACCGGTAGAAAAGCTGACGGAATATGCAGTGGAAGACGCAGATATAACCTACAGGCTGAAACAGGTTTTTGAGGTTATGTTACATGATGAACAACTTGACAAACTGGCTGAAAATATAGAGATGCCCCTGATCAGCGTGCTGGGCGATATGGAGAGATATGGGGTGGCACTTAATGAGCAGAGTCTTAAAGATTATGCAGGTAAGTTACGTGAAGATATTATTATCCTTGAGAAGGATATCTATAACATGGCAGGTACCGAATTTAATATCTCATCACCAAAACAGCTTGGAGATATTTTGTTTATCAGGCTTAGGCTTGATGATAAGGCAAAGAGGACCAAAACCAGGCAGTTCAGTACTGGCGAGGAGGTGTTGGTACGACTGGCTGACAGGCATCCGATTATTAATAAGGTGTTGGAATACCGGGGCTACAAAAAGCTGCTTACAACATATGTTGAGGCGCTGCCAGAGTTGATAAACAAGAAGACAGGAAGAATCCATACTTCATATAACCAGGCAATTACTGCAACGGGACGTCTGAGTTCCAATAACCCTAATCTTCAGAACATACCTGTACGCGATGAGAGAGGCAGAGAGATGAGAAAGGCATTTATTCCCGACACCGGGAAGGTCTATCTATCGGCCGACTACTCCCAAATAGAGCTGAGGTTAATGGCACACCTGAGTGGTGATAGAGGGATGATTAATGATTTTTTAAGCGGAGAGGATATTCATGCAATAACTGCCTCAAAGATATTTGGTGTTGCTTCCGATAGCGTTACAAGGGAGATGCGAACCAGGGCCAAGACTGCCAATTTCGGAATTATTTACGGAATCTCGGCCTTTGGCCTGTCACAACGCCTGAATATATCACGACCCGATGCTAAAGAGTTGATCGATGGATACTTTAACAATTACCCCGGTGTAAAAAGTTATATGGATGAGAGCATTCAAAAGGGACGCGATAACGGTTATGTAACAACTATGTTCGGGCGTAAACGGTATCTGAGGGACATTAATTCGCGTAACTCACTGCTAAGGAGTAATGCAGAACGTAATGCGATAAATGCACCAATACAGGGCACAGCGGCAGATATTATAAAGATAGCGATGATCAATATTCATAAAAGGTTAAAGGAGGGCAACCTTGATGCAATGATGATCCTTCAGGTGCACGACGAATTGATATTCGAGGTGGCTGAAAAAGATATTGAACCTCTTAAGGATATTGTTATTAATGAGATGGAAAATGCTACCAGACTGGATATTCCACTGGTTGTTGACTATGGAACGGGATATAACTGGCTGGAAGCACATTAAAAAAAAAGCGTAGGGCGTAGGGCGTAAGGCAAAGGGAAGAAGGCATAAGGCGTAAGGTGAAATTGGGAGAATCTGAGTTGGCGTGGTTCTCCACCTCGGAGCTGGCGCGGTTCTCCAGAACCGTGCCTTAATGTAAACTATAAAAAAAATGAAAACAGACATACTATTCTTCGGAATCCTTGCTGAGATTGCCGGAACCGACTCAATAAACGTTAAAGATCAACCGGATCTAAAACATCTTACAGAGTTAGTATTGAATAAATTCCCGGAGATCAGACATTATAACTACCGTGTTTCGGTTAACAGGGTTCTGGTTGATGGAAATCCCAACCTTAACGATGGTGATGAAGTGGCATTTTTACCGCCATTTGCCGGAGGATGAAACTATTTCTTATTTTCTCTCCACTGGTGGGAGTCGTCTTCGAATATCTCTTTTTTCCAGACCGGGTAGTCGGCTTTGATCATCTCAAGAATATGACGACAGGCCCGGGTTGCCTGATCCCTGTGTCCGGCTGCAACGAGAACCAGCAGTGAGATCTCGCCAACCTTTACCAGACCTGTTGAATGAATTATAACAATATGTTTTACATCGCTAAAGGCGTTGATTGTAACATCGATAATTTTCTTAGCCTGGGTAGCAACCATCTCATTATAGGCTGAATACTCGATCGCCTTAACTCTTTTATTATCTTTTATATCGCCTCTGACCTGACCAAGGAAAATAGAATGACCGCCTGTATCATCTCTTTTCCCCAGAGCATTGATATGCCCGGAGATCAAACCGGTTGTAACCGGACCGTCAACAAGGAATGTCTGTTCCATGTAAAAATTCTAATGAATTATTATCGTTGTAATCTGTTGATGATAGAGGACCTGATGAAAGGGTGCCTGATTCACCTTTAAGTGTTAATGAATATATTATCTTGTCACTGACCACTTCAATGGCTTTTGCTATCTGTTTGTCGTCATTAATAGTGTGTTTAATGACACCATCTTCATAATAATATCGGCCGATTATCTCGTCTTCCAATAGTTTTGAAATCTCATCTCTGAACAATTTCAGGTCATTATCGAGACTGTGTTCAAGTTTATCTTTTAGCTGGTCAAAAAGATCCCGGTTTATTTCATAGTACTTCTCTTTTTTTGCTGTTGTGGTAAGCGCATTAAGAGCTCTTTCCGTTGAGTTGTTATAACTAAACTCCCGGGTTTTTAAATAGTTGGCAAAATCAATGCAATCCTGGTCTGTCAGGGAGAATTTTTGGGGAATATCTATTGTTTCATGATCCCAGAAGTATTCAGTAGCAAAATCAAAAATAAATGAACGAAGATATAGTTCGGTTGCGATCTGGCTAAGCTGCATTGATTCAACGCTGTAGTCAGGGATCAATCCACCCCCGTCTTTTACGATCCGTCCATTTTTTGTTTTAAACTCGGAGATAAGTGAATCGGGGATATAACCTACAGAGCCATCTTCGTTACGATGCGAAAAATCGAGGGCCTGGATACACCTTCCACTTGGTATATAATACTTTGCAGTGGTTACTTTAAGTGTGGTATTATAACTCAGAGGCCGGCTTATTTGTACAAGACCTTTTCCGTACGAACGTTGTCCGACAACAATACCCCTGTCAAGATCCTGGATTGCTCCTGCTACTATTTCAGATGCAGATGCAGAGTTACTGTTGATCATTACAACAAGGGGAATATCTTCATCAACTGCCTGCCTGGTAGTTGTATGGGTAGCATCATACTGATTAACTTTGCCTTTGGTGCTTACAACTTCCTGTCCGGATCCGACAAACAGATTGACAATTTCAACAGCCTCGGTAAGCAGCCCCCCCGGGTTACTTCTCATGTCAAGTATAATCTTGTTGGCTCCGTGATCGTTTTTCAAAGTGACAAGTGCATGTTTAACATCCCGGGTGCAGTTTTGTGTGAAGTTTGTAAACCGTATATAACCAATATCTTCTCCGATCATCCCATAATATGGTACAGGGGGAATGGCAACCCTTTTGCGGGTAAGTTTCTTTTCAATATCTGCACCTTGTCGTTCGATAGTTAGTGTAACTTCGGTATTCGGATCACCTTTAAGTTTCTCACTTATTTTGGTAATCGAGAGTCCTTTTAATGATTCGCCGTTAATACTTTTTAGAATATCACCTGCTTTAAGCTCAGCAAGATCTGCAGGAAATCCCTTATAGATCTGAGTTAATACAGCATAATCACCTTTTACCCTGATCAGGGAACCAATACCCCCGTACTTTCCGGTTGTCATGAACTGAAAATCGTCTATATCCTGTTCCGAGTAGTAAACCGTATATGGGTCAAGTGTTTTTAACATCTCATCTATGGAAGTTTTTACAAGCCTGTCGGGATCAATATCATCAACATAAAAAGCATTAAGCTCCCGGAACAATGAATAATAGATATCAAGATTTTTTACAAGCTTGAAATCTTTGGATTCATTTTTGAGAAACGCAGCCGAAAATGTTCCGGCTATCACTATCATAGCAATAATAATTGCTTTTTTAACCATCATCCTGTTCATGTTAATTTTGCTTTAGATATTGTTTTATCTCCATGGTTTTCCGGGTCTGATAAAAGTAGTGAAATTTTTGAAATGACATTTTTAATATGGTTGTTAACATCATAAAAATCAGGAATCTTTTTACCTGTAAAAACCAGCATAATAATTATTTGCTTCTCTTTTTCTTTCAGAAGGTCGTACAGGTTGTTTTTGTTTAACCGCCAGGCCTCTCTTACCAATCGTTTTATCTTGTTCCTGTCTACAGCTCTTTTAAATGATTTTTTTGTAACACTTACTGCCATTTGTGCCGGGAATGGTATAGGACGATCGCTGTAACACCAGACAACACTGAATGAGTGTAACCAAAATGAATTTCCCTTTTCAAAAAGCAGGGCAATTGATTTTTTATTACTGAGCCGCTCTTTTTTACTGAAGCTGTAAATATTCTGTGACATAAATAAAAAATCCCGAAAGTATATCAAAAATAGACACTCCCGGGATAATGATATTATTAAATACCTATTTTTTTACCTTCCTGCTTGCCTGAATAAAACTATCAAGGGCCATAGTCATAGACGGAGCCTGTGGATTGGGAGCATCAATATCAAGCCTTAAGCCCATACTTCTGATGGAATTAGCTGTGGTCGGACCGAATGCTGCAATCCTGGTGTTATTTTGTTCAAAATCAGGAAAATTTTCAAGGAGCGATTTTGGTCCGGACGGACTGTAAAATACCAGAATATCATAATATACATCAGCAAGATCTGAAAGATCGGCACTTATGGTTTTGTACAGGTTTCCTATCTTATATTTGATATTGTTGTCATCCAGCAATTCAGGTATCTCAGCTTTATGAGGAATGGACAGAGGAACGAAATATTTATCTTCCTTATGTTTGTTGATAATTGTTACAAGTTCCTGAAATTTCGCCTTACCATGAAATATTTTTCTCTTACGATAAACAATATATTTCTGCAGGTAGAAAGCAATATTCTCGGTTACACAGAAATACTTCATTGCATCAGGCACAGTGATCCTTAACTCTTCGCAAATCCTGAAAAAATGGTCAATCCCAGTTTTACTGGTAAAAATAACGGCAGTAAAATCCAGGATATTAATTTTTTGCTGTCTGAACTCTTTGGAGGAGACGCCCACCACCTCTATAAATGGCCTGTAATCAATTTTCAGGTTATACTTCCTTGCAAGTTCAAAATAGGGAGATTTTGGGTTCTGGGGCTCCGGCTGTGAAACTAAAATACTCTTTATCTTCAAAACGCCACAATTTAAATTTCCAACTTCAACACCTTCTGACTAGAGAGCTCCCGACAGAAACTTAATAGTAATCAACATCGGGATAAATTCCAGTGTGCAAAGATATAAAATCATATTCAATAATGAAAAACTCCTTTTCAGAAAGATGTTAGCTAATCGTAATATTCTTAGAATGAGCAATATAGCCGCCAAAACTACTGTGAAACCAATCAGAAAAATGTCCGGGATAATTACCAGATATGGTATTAAAAAGTTAATAAATAAGAGAATAACAGACAAAAACATATAAAAGCGGGAGATGTTATAGTAATATTCATTAAAGGTTTCCCGGCTGTTGGTCACCCCTCCGGTAATAACAGATACAATATACCTGAAAAGAATAAAGAAGCTGATAACACCCAGATTAAAGAGCCAGAGAAAAAAATCTGAAAACCCAAAAAAGAAGACATTAAAGGTTATTTCGGTAAAATAGCTGAATGTAGCGATGTTAATCAGAGAAATGATCCCCAGCATTATACCGGATATTTTTCTTCCAGCTCCTTTACTTCTGAATTGGGCGGATGCGTACCTGTTACTTAATACTATTCTGGTAAGTATTGTGAACACCTGTTTTTCTGTTACTGCAATAACCAGGTATAAAATTAAAGGTACCATAATGATCACAAGTATCCAGTCTTTTCTGAACAGATCGGCAGGTATTGTCTCTGCAATAAGCTGAAAACTTCTGATGATGTTATGACCTGATAATGTTATCAGCATTTTCGGTTATTTGAACAGGTTAGAAATATTTTATTTCCCTTCCTTCAATATCTGAAAGAAGGTCATCGGCAAGTCTGCTTGCACCAATCCTGAAATGATCGGGATGCAGCCAATCACTACCCAGAACGGTTTTAACAATAGCATAGTAAAGTGCTGCATCTTCACTTACTGATATTCCTCCGGCAGGCTTAAATCCAACCATCCTGTTGTTGCTCCCGGAGTAGTCCTTAATTGCTTCACACATTACCCATGCTGCTTCGGGTGTTGCAGAAACTGGTGCTTTCCCTGTTGATGTTTTAATAAAATCTGTTCCTGCCTCCATTGCCAGCATCGATGCAGAATAAATTTTGTCGGGATCGGCAAGAATACCGGTCTCCAGTATTACCTTAAGATAGGTACATCCTATAGTATCCTTAATAACTGAGATCTCATCAGATACTAAAGTACTATTTCCGGCTAGAAATTCTCCAACAGAGATAACTATATCAATTTCATCGGCACCACTGTCAATGATCATTTTACACTCTTCGATCTTGTTCTTCAAAAAAGTCTGCGATGAAGGGAACGAGGCACCGACCGAAGCGATATTTACTTCCTGAATATTGAGAGTGTCTCTGACCAGAGGAATAAATCTCGGGTAGACACATATAGCAGCAACACCTTTAAGATCGGGAAACAGATAGGGAAAGTTGTTAATTTTCTCACATAGTTCACCAATATTTTTTTCATTATCTGTAATATTGAGTGAAGTAAGATCAAGGAAACTTAATATCCTTCTTAGTATTGTTGAGTCTGTTGCCGGCTTTATCTCATCAATTTTTTCCCTTATTGTACTGTTTGTTATTCCGGAAAATCTGTTTTCCATTTGACTGTTTTTAGCTTAGGGTTGATAATGTATATGGAATAGTTTTGTTCATTTCATTTGCCGGGTCAATAACAGGCTTTTCCGGTGTCTCTTTATTTCTCATGGTTTATTTATCATAGTTTATTATTGAGTTCAATTTTTTGTTTCTTGCAAGTGATGCGAAAACCGCAGGTATACATATTATTGCAAAGATAAGCAGTCCTGTCCTAATGGTTTTAAGAAGTGCAGGATAAGTATCCGGAGAAATTTTCTCTTTGCCAATAAACAAAGCGATCAGAAGCATGGCAATACCAAGGCTCATGGTCTGACCTACCATTCTCATTGTTCCCAGCATACCGCTGGCAACCCCTAAGTGTCTTTTTTCTACAGAGCTCATGATGGCATTTGAATTTGGAGTGCTGAAAAGTGCATATCCAAAGCCGTTAAATGCGAGGATCGAAATAATATAGAACAGCGAAGTTGACTGTTGTATGAATGTTAATGCGAAAATACCGATAGCTGTCATTCCAATACCCAAACTGGCAATATAGCCCGGGTTAATTCTGTCTGAAAGTTTTCCGGCAGGGATCGAAAAGATAGTCATCATAACCGGTTGTGTCATTAGAATAAACCCGGCTGTCCTTGCATCTAACCCTTTCAGATACTGAAGGTACAGACTCAGAAAAAACCCGATTGCCGAAGTAGCTGAATAGTGGATCATAGCTGCAAGGTTTGAATAGCTGAATACCCTGTTTGAACGAAGAAGGTTAATATACAGAAGAGGAAATTTTATTCTCTTCTCACTGTTTGCTTCAGCCCATTCTACACGTATTTTATGAAATGTGAGAAATGCTGCTGTGGCACCTATCGGTATAAGTACGATAAAAATAGATCTCCAGCCAAAATATTCAGTTAACAATCCACCAAGAAACGGCCCGCTCGAAAGGCCTGCATAAACAGCAGTAATATTTATCCCCATTGCTTTTCCCCTTTCGCCGGGAGGGAAGACGGAGGTAATTATTGCCATACTGTTTCCAAATATCATGGCACTTGACAAACCCTGTAACGATCTGAAAAATAAGAAATAACCTATACTCTTTGAAAATGTTATTGCCGAAGTAGTTAAGGTGAACATAACGAGGCCGTACATAAATACTTTTTTTCTCCCCATAATATCTCCAAGCCTGCCAAAAGGAAGCATAAATACGGCAGTAGTGAGCAGGTATATGCTTACAACCCAGTTTAACTGTATAGCGTTTGCGTCAAGATCTTTACCAATAGCCGGAAGAGCAAGATTTATTGCAGCTCCCATAAAAGGTGTGCAAAAGGAAGCAAAAGCTGTGATAAAGAGAATTGATCGTTTAAACTGTCTGGTGTACATCAGGAGAGATAAATAAACCGGGGTTATTCTTTGTTTTTTGTATCTATAATAATTGTAACCGGACCATCGTTGATCAGAGAGATCTCCATTTTAGCACCAAACTGACCTGACCCGACACTGTTTCCGGTTAACTTTTCAATAGTTGAAATAAATTGTTCATATAATGGAACCGCTATATCAGGACAGGCAGCCCTGATATAGGAAGGCCTGTTACCTTTTTTAGTTTTTGCATGAAGGGTAAACTGGCTTACAACAATAATGTTACCACCAACATCCTGAACCGAAAGATTCATCACGTCATTTTTATCGTTAAAGATCCTGAGCTGAATAATCTTGTTACACAACCAATCCACATCCTCATTTGTGTCCGAATCTTCTATCCCAAGCAGAACAAGCAGGCCTTGCCGGATCTCAGCCATAATCCTGTTTTCGACAGTTACCGAGGCCCTGCTTACTTTTTGTATTACTGCTCTCATGCTCTTTAGTTGAAATTTCAAAGATAGTAATAATTGAGGCATAAGGCGTAGGGCATATGGCATAAGGAGAAATGTTCCACAATTTGTCACAAATAAATATTCCTGTTATTTTTACCGGACTAAAACCGGAGGATGGATATATTTACCTTGTTGGCATTAGCTGTTGGATTATCGTTTGATACATTTGTTGTCTCCCTGTCTTTTGGTGTTGTTCAATCACGGATTAAATTTTTTAAGGCTTTAAATATAGCCCTGGTAATGGCTCTCTTTCAGGGTGGATTACCTGTGGCAGGATATTTTCTGGGATCTGTGATCCACCAATATGCCAGCATGATGGATCACTGGATAGCCTTTGTACTACTTGCAATTCTTGGTGGCCGGATGGTATATGAAGGAATAAAGGGTGATGTAGCTGTAAATTCACGTGATATTACAAAATTTTCAATTGTTCTGGCTATGGCAATCGCGACCAGCATTGATGCTTTTGCCGTTGGTGTAAGCTTTGCATTTATAAAGACTGATATATGGATTGCAGCTGTTATAATCGGGGCGGTTACATTAATTGCTTCAATGACAGCAATAAGGATTGGTAAATCGGCCGGACCAAAACCAGGATCATGGGTTGAAATATCAGGCGGAATAATTCTTATAGCTATTGGAGTGAGGATACTGTTTGAGCATACAATTCTTGCATGACTCTATTTTCATGATCCTATTTTCATGAACCTATTTTATTGAGACCATTTTTCTTTTTCTTTTTTCGAAGGTTGCCATCTCTTTGTACCCGGCTTTTTTCACCAATGCATAGGCATCATCAAAATATTGGGCAGTATCTCCGGGACGGTGTGAATCGGAGTTTACACACACCGGAACACCCTCTTCACTGAAAATATGCAGATAGGCAGGATCGGGATAAAAATCTGAAAGAGGTTTATTCATGCCATTAGTATTTATCTCAATGGCTACGTCACTCTTTTTGAGGTTTTGGGCAAGCGATCTGTAGAGCTGTTCAGGATTATTAGCAGGGAAATATCTGAATATTCTCACCAGGTCGGGATGTCCCATTATATCAAAAAGCTCTGTCTCCGCAGCACGTGAAACAAGCTCAAAATATGATTCATATAATTTATCAAGATCCTTTTTTTCATAAAATTCGGGTCCGAGATCAACACTTCCGTTATTCATATAATGAACAGACCCTATCAGGTAATCAAGTGGTAGATTTTCTGTTACCCTCGCAATCTCTTCCTCTTTTCCCGGAAGATAATCAACCTCAAGCCCGATTCTGATAATGATGTTCCTGTTTTTATTCTTCAGGTCAAGAATCTTATCACAATATTCATTAAGCAGACCAGGAATTATACTCCATTTTTGCTGCGTTTCGGTAAGTGTAAGATGATCAGAAAACCCTATCTCATTTATACCCTTTTTCATGGCATGTCCCAGGTAATCTTCAAAAATACCCTGCCCGTCACTGTAAATGGTGTGAATATGATAGTCTGTCCGGTAGATCATAAATTTTTATTTGTAATGCTGATTCCTGCCTGCCAAAATAGTCAGAATAAAAAGAATACCATAAATTTTAGGTTAATTACTCTGTCTCCGATTTGGGAATTCCGGACAGCAGACATGTTAAGTACTATTTGTTACCTTTGTGTAAAAACAGACTGGTATGATAGAAAATAACTGTGAATGTACGGAGTGCCAGTTCCGTAATGTAGCGTTTTCAACTCTTAAATCCGGACAGGTAAATGATCTCTGTACGTTCAGGAAAGAATTTTTATATCAGAAGGGAGGAATAATCCACAGGGAGGGAGATCCGATCAATGATTTTAAATACCTCAGGAGCGGCCTGGTAAAAGTTTTCAAGAGCACAAGCAATGGGTCGGAGCAGATAATTGCCATTACAAAACCTTTTGATTTTGTAAGTAATATCAGTATTTTCTCGGAGGATAGATATAAATATTCAGTATCGGCTTTGGAGGAGTCTGAAGTCTGTAATATCAGGCTGGATTACATAAAAGAGCTTGTGGCGGGCAACGGCAAATTTGCACTTGAACTAATGACCAAATTATCCAGGATAAGTGATAAAATTATACTACAGTCACTTGATATAAGAAAAAGAAACCTTATTGGCAGAGTGGCCTATATTTTACTCTATTTTTCCAGCGATATATATAGTTCCAATGTTTTTGATCTGCCTGTTTCAAGGAAAGAGATAGCCGACTATATCAGTATGAGTACGGCCAATGTGATAAGAACATTGTCGGATTTCAGAAAAGAAGGAATTATCAGACTTTATGGAAAAACAGTAGAGATTGTTGATATTGATAAACTTAAATTAATCTCCGCAAAGGGATAACATTATGTTATTTCGAGTCCGGCTATTGACGGGAGAGAAATCTTTTCATTTCCGGTTATAATCAATCATATTAAAATGAAAAAGAGTTGCTTATTAATTGCAGTGCTGTTGTTTTCAGCGGTCGTTATGTCTCAGAACTATAAAGAGCTGAATGTCAAAACATGGCCGGAATCAGATAATAATGATTCGCTGTATACTGTTGCCGGTTACAGGCACGGTGTAAGCTTTTTCCCCCAGGTGAAACACAGCGATGTTGAGTATGAAACCGGCGACAGTCTCACTTTTGACAAGTATCATTCCTGTGAAGTGATTGATAGCTGGCTTATTAAATGGGCGGCAAGGTATCCCGGAATAACCGAACTTTACCAGGTTGCAGAGAGTTTTGAAGGACGCCCGATCCTGCAGATGACCATTACCAATAAGGAAATGGGTAAAGAGACCGATAAGCCTGCTGCATTTTTTGAGGGCAACAGGCATAGTGGTGAAATAACCTCTGCCGAGTCGGCATTATGGCTGATTGATTATCTTCTTTCAGGCTATGGGAATGATCCGGAGATAACGGCTATTGTTGATGATATAACTATTTATGTAAGGCCTGTTAACAATCCTGATGGCCATAATCTTTATATTCATACAGCACAAAGCAACAGGAGTACCGTAAGGCCAACAGATAATGACCGGGATGGTTTACTGGATGAGGATGCATATGACGATATCGATGGTGACGGCATTATTCTTTACATGAGATGGCCTGATATAGAAACCGGGAATGCAATCCCCGATCCGGAGGATCCGACAGGAAGAATTATGAAAAGGGTGCCTGAAGGTGAAGGAACATACCGCTTAGAGTCGGAAGGATTGGATAATGATAACGACGGCCGTATTAACGAAGATGGGATAGGAGGGCTTGATCTGCACCGTAATTATCCTGAAAACTGGAGACCGGAAAGACATGTCGAAGCAACAGGCCGGGGTTTTACACAGTACGGAGCAGGAGAGTATCCTTTAAGTGAAACAGAAACCAGGTCGGTTGTAACATTTTTGCTTTCACATCCGAATATATATGTTGTTAATTCTATGGATACAAGCGTACCAATGCACCTTCGTCCGCCATCAACTTCACCTTCGGAGGAGAGAATGTACCCCGAAGACCTGGAGTGGTATAGGTATTTTGATGAGCTGGGGAAAAGTATTACAGGTTATGAAAGGGCAGGTGATGTTTACCAGGATTATGGCAAAGGCAATCCCCTGTTTGGTCATGGTCCGGATTTCGGATACTGGTATTACGGATCTATATGGTATGGCGATGAGTTGTGGAACGGAGCAAAATTTAAAAATTATGACGGAGATGATGATATTGACCAGATCGACATGTTAAGGTGGGACGATGAGGAGAATGACGGCGATGGTTTTATTGAATGGAAAGAGGCTGTTCACCCGGTGTATGGAAAAGTTGAGACAGGTGGGTTTCATCCTAAATTCTTTTCTCAGAATGCTCCGGCCAAACATCTTCTGCCCTGGGCTAAAAACCAGGCTCTTTTTAATATTGAGATGGTGAAACACCTGCCACAGATTGAGTGGGATAATATAAGTGTTAAGAAGGAGAAATCATATAAGAATGATTCAGTCGATTACAGGGTAACAGTAGTATTCGGGAACAGTGGTAAACTGCCAACCGCTCTTAAACAGGCACATCTTGTGAAGATTGTACATGAAGACCAGGTAACGATCTCTTTCGACAAGTCCCTGGTACAAGGTGATACTCCCGCAATAAAGATACTTACCGAAGGAAGCAGACAAGGCAGAAGTTATAATAGACGAATGATGTCTCCGGAAGCTGCCTCATCGGTTACCCTTAAAGCAGGTTTTACAAATGGAGGAGAATCGACAGAGATAGAGTTTGATATTCGGGTATATGGAGAGCAGGAGATAAAGGGGAAAGCAAGTGTTTCATCTACAAGAGGTGGAGTGCTTAAAGCAAAGGAGTTTGTAGTTAAATAAATGATTTCCCAACCCCGAAGGGGTGACAATATTAAAGAGATAAATTATAAAGATCCCAACCCTGAAGGGGTGATATTATTAAAGATTAAATTGACATGGCTGGTTCGGGAAAATATAGATTAACATTCTGGATATTCGGTGGGTTTTTCCTTGGAATAATTGTGGGGTCTTTGGTTGGTGAACCCTCAATACCCTGGGTCAAACCTCTTGCCAATATATTCCTCAGGCTGCTCAGGATGGCCATAATACCTCTTGTTATAACATCCATTGTAAGTGCAGTGATCCAGGTTGGTTCTGCGTATGGACTGGGCAGGATTGGTATGCGTACTTTTGGCTATTATATCAGTACCAGCCTGCTTGCAATTATTACCGGTCAAGTGCTGGTAAATATATTTAAGCCGGGTGTGGGCGCTAATATCGGACTCGAAGCTGCTCCCGAAAGCATTGAAGCCGTTGAGCGGGGTATTGGCGAAATCCTGCTGAACATTATTCCCGAAAATCCTTTCAGGGCTATGGCTGACGGAGATGTGCTGCCCGTAATATTTTTCTCGATACTTTTCGGTTATTTTATTACAAGGCTAAAAAAAGATCAAAGAAACCTGTTGGGAAATATTTTTGATGCCTCCTTTGAAGCGATGATGAAAATGACCACTTTTATTATCTGGTCAGCCCCCCTGGGCGTTTTTGGCATAATAACAGAGATAGTTGCAGAAACCGGTTTTTCTTCATTTCGTGCCCTTGGTTTCTATTTTGTAATTGTTCTGGCCGGCCTGGCCATACATATGCTTTTTACACTTCCAATGTTGGTGTGGGGACTTGGAAAAATCAGTCCGGTTAAACATTACAGGGGAATGATACCGGCACTTTTTACTGCTTTCTCAACCTGTTCAACTATTGTTACCCTGCCTCTTACAATGAAGGCAGCCACCGAAAATTCAGGGGCTTCAAAAAGAGCCGCCGGATTTGTGTTACCTATTGGCGCTACCATGAATATGGATGGAACGGCTCTTTATGAGTGTGTTGCGACTATATTTATTGCACAGGTGTATGGCTTTGATCTTTCGTTCACCGCCCAGGTAACAATAGCTATTACAGCGGTTCTTGCATCTATAGGGGCTGCCAGTATTCCTATGAGCGGAATGGTTATGATGTCGATTATTCTGAGTGCGGTTGGCCTGCCCCTTGAGGGTGTTGCAATTATACTGGCTGTCGACAGGATACTTGATATGTTCAGAACCACCGCAAATGTATTTAGTGATAGTTGTGGAGCAGTTATAATATCACGATTCGAGGAGATCAGTGAACAAAAAGGCAAATCAGAAAACAGAGAAATTATTTAACAATAAAAAATCTTTAAGCATGAAGAATGACCGATATTTTGTCAGAGATATTCCGCGACGGAAATTTCTGGAGATGAGTATGAAAGGAGGATTGTTAATGGCAACAACACCGGTTCTGCTTTCACAGTTGGTATCATGTAAATCCATGGGAGCTTCAGCTGCCGGTCTTGATATTGACAAGGCAACTCTCGATAAGGTAATTTTTACTGCTCTGGAAAAAGGTGGTGATTTTGCTGAAGTTTACCTCGAAAATCGTGTTTCAAGAAACATTGTGATGGAGGAATCAAAATTTAAAAGCGGTCTGTATGGCGTTAGTCAGGGTGCGGGAGTAAGGGTAATATCAGGTAATAAAACAGGTTATGCCTATACTGATGATATTACAACGGAAAACCTGATGAGAGCAGCTAAAGTGGCCTCTTATGTGGCAAGGGAGGGTAAGAGTATAGCTCCTGTCAATATCAGCGATGCTGAGCGAGAGTCGTTTATTACCGTTGGTCAGCCACTGCAGGAGATTGCAGATCCCAAACGGATTGAGATTATGGAAAGGGCCGATCAGGCGGCAATGGGTTATGATGCCAGGATCAAAATGGCAATGATCGATTATTATGATGAGATAAGAGGTCGTGTGATTGCAAACTCGGAAGGTTTGTATCTGCGTGATGAATTGCCTCTTTTGTTCTTTATTGTTCAGACGATGAGTGAAGAAGGTAATGCCCGCCATCTTTCGAGGGAGAGACTGAGCAGGCATAGCGGGTTTGAAATGTTTGATGAGGTAACACCAGAAGAGGTGGCTGAAAAAGCTGCCAGGGAAGCTGTTGCAATGCTTGATGCAGAGGATGCGCCGGCAGGAATAATGGATGTAGTTATGCAGAACGGATGGGGCGGAGTGCTTGTGCATGAGGCAGTCGGACATCCGCTTGAGGCTGATAATATTGCCAAGGGAATAGGAGCATTTACTGGTAAGGTGGGACAGAAAGTTGCAAGCGACCTGTTTACTATGGTTGATGACGGGTCTATTCCAAATGCAAGAGGTACAATAAATTATGATGACGAAGGAACACAGGCAAAACGTAATGTGTTAATAGAGAAAGGTGTTCTGAAGGGCTATATGACCGATATTCTGAGTGCCAGACAGCTTGGTCTGGAACGGACAGGAAACGGAAGGCGGGAGTCATTCAGGTATATACCGATACCGAGAATGACAAATACTTTTATTGATCAGGGAGAGTCTGATCCTGAAGAGATCCTTTTATCTACCAGGAAAGGTATTTATGTGCAGAGCCTGAGCGGTGGGAGCGTAAATCCTGTTACGGGTCAGTTCAATTTTACCTGCCGTGAGGCTTATATGATCGAAAAAGGTAAAAAGACCAAACCTATAAAAGGAGCTACTCTTATCGGCTCATGTCTTGAGGTAATATCAAATATTGATGCTGTAGGTAATGATCTTGAGTTTGGTCCGGGTATCTGTGGTAAAGGCCAGATGGCAGAGGTAGATGCCGGTCAGCCGACAGTAAGGATAAGAGGAATTAATGTAGGTGGTAGCAGGGGATAATGTATAACGAACAAATCAGGAAATAATGAATTATAAAAATCTAACAGATAAATTGGTTAAAAAGTGCCTGCAAAATGGAGCCGATGAGGCTGAAGTTTACCTGCAGACAACCAGGAACCTGAGCATACAGATACTTAACGGCGAAATAGAAACTATTAAGGAGGCCTCTTCCCATGGAGTTGGATTCAGGGTCTATGTAGATGGCAGAATGGGATTCAGCCATTGTAATGACTTTGGTAACAGGTCGCTTGAAGAGACACTGAAAAAAGCAATAGCCTTTGCACGCCTGACTACTCCCGATGAAAATAATATTCTGACAGCCAATCACGGTGTAACAAACATAGAAGGGCTTTATGATCCGGAGATTGCAACCATCGCTATGGAGAAAAAGATTGATATGGCTATGGAGCTTGAAAAGCTGGCAATGACCGATCCGCGTATCACAAAAAGCTCGGGATCGGGTTTTGGTGAGTCTGAAGCGGAGATCTATATCTCCAACTCGCAGGGGATTTCAAAGAGTTATAAATCATCAGGATGCTCAATTGGAGTAAGTGTAGTTGCCGAAAAGGGCGAACAGAAGAATACAGGAGGTGAATACTGTTCCCGCAGGTTTTTTTCTGATCTTAAACCGTTGGAAGAGGTTGCGGCCAAGGCATCCCGGGAAGCATGGGAGCTGCTCGACCCCAAAATGATAAAGACACAAAAAGCAGCCGTAATATTTGGTCCGGATGTGGCAAGGTCCCTTCTTGGAGGTGTTATCGCTGCCGTTAACGGAGAGCGGGTTCTTCAGGGAGCAAGCTTTCTTAAAGACTCTATGGATAAACAATTTGCCTCAACTCTTCTAACCATAATTGATGACGGAACCAAAGCTAAAGGATTGAGTAGTAGCCCATTCGACGGAGAAGGTGTCCCTACCCAAAAACGTACACTGGTGGAAAAAGGAGTGCTTAAAGGATTTATTTATAATGTAGCATCAGCAGGGAGGGCGGGGACAGAGAGTACAGGTAATGGTAGCAGGGGTGGTTTTACAAGACTGCCAGGGATAGGCACTCATAATATTTCTGTTGAGCCGGGCAGGCACTCGCGAAATGAGATTATTGCAGGTACGTCGCGCGGACTGCTTCTTAAAGTAGTGACGGGATATGGAATAAACCCTGTTAATGGTAATTTCAGCGGCGGAGCTACCGGGTTCTGGATCGAAAAGGGAGAAATTGTTCATCCGGTAAAAGGAGTAACCATTGCCGGCAGTGCCGATGATATCCTTAATAATATAGATATGATGGGGAACGATCTCGATCGTAACCGGACATTTGCAGCACCTACCTTCAGGGTTTCTGAAATGCAGATAGGGGGGAGGTAGGAAGTATGGAGTATGGAGTAGGAAGAAAAGAGAGAGGCTAAAGGCGTAGGGCGTAAGGCATAGGTACCGGGCGGTAAATAGTAAGGAGTAAGAATATGACAAATGGCAAATGTCAGAGGTCAAATGTTTTTAGATGACACTCCCTACTTTTCTCCCTCTTGCGATAACAATTTCCAGATTAAGGGCAATATCAGGAAACCCAATAAATAGATTGTCATTGCGAACCACCCGGCATTTGCCGGATGGTGAAGTAATCCATTGAGCCATCCTCTTCACTTAATTATGGCATTAAATAGCAAGTAATATAAAAGTTGGGTAAGTGGGGACAATTACTTAAATTTGGTATTGCGATAAAGAAGATGATACTAATCATAAAAAAGTAGTATTCACGTAAAGACGCAATGCATTGCGTCTCAACATTTATTATCATTCAAATAAAAATCATGAAAAAAATCTACACATTATTTGTAGCATTGATCATTATGGGTTGCCTTATGGCACAGTCACCGGAGCGTTTTAATTACCAGGCTGTGGTACGTGGCTCCGGCGGAAGTCTGATCGTAAACAGTGAAGTTGGAATAAAGATCTCAATACTGCAGGGAAGCACGTCTGGCACAGCAGTGTGTATAGAGGAGTTTAGTCCGACCACAAATGATTACGGACTTGTAACACTTGAGATAGGCAGTGTTAACAGTGTTGATTTTGAATTGATTGACTGGTCTGCTGGTCCGTACTTTATAAAAATTGAGTTAGATGAAAACGGCGGAATATCATACAGTGAGATGGGCACCAGCCAGTTGTTAAGCGTACCATACGCACTGCATGCAACAACGGCCGGTAGAACAACAGGAGATTCGATATGGAAGAAATCAGCTGGCGATATATATTTTGTTGAAGGAAAGGTTGGTATTGGAAGAGATAATCCGACATCAAAATTATCAATTTTTAATGATCCTCTAGGAGAGCTACTTGATGACAAGATAGACTGGTTTCGACTAGAAGGAAAAAGTGGAGGAAACTCTGACAATCTATACCTGTTTCATAGAAGGCACATGGATGGTACAAACTGGAATTCATCTGAAATAAAAATACAAAAACAGGTTGATTCATCCCCAATGCATTATATCTCTTTTATGGGCCTACCTGGCAATATCAGTCGGTTGGAATTTGGATATAGTACAATTCCTTATATGTCAATTGATAGATATGGCAAGGTAGGGATTGGAACAACTTCTCCCACTAAACCACTTGATGTCGTCGGTGATATAAAGATGGGAAATGACATAACTATCTGGGAAGGAACCAGGGCCCTTAGTCTCAGGCAGGACAACTTGAATTCCTATGTATCAAATAAGGAAAATTTTGTAGGCAATGGGTCAACAGACAACGGATCGCTTAATTTGCATGGACAGGGAGGCCTTTCATTGCGTTATGGTAATGCAGGGAGTGCGGGTACTATTGGTCTATACCTGAGTACTGCCGGGAATATTGGTATAGGTACGACAAGCCCTAATGCGAGTGCAGTTCTTGATGTACAATCCACTACTCAAGGCTTTTTACCACCTCGTCTGTCATTTGAAGAAATAATAGCTATTTCAAATCCTGCTGAAGGTTTGGTAGTTTATAACACAGATTCAAAATTATTGAATTTATATAACGGGACAAAATGGCTAAATATGGATGGAAGTTCGGCTATGCGTATAGGCATGAGTTACGCCGGCGGAATTATCTTTTACGTTGACGGTACTGGGATTCACGGTTTGGTATGTGCAGCAAACGACCAAAGCACAGGAGCCGAGTGGGGCTGTTACGGAACAGGAATACCGGGAGCGGATGGAACAGCAGTAGGAACGGGAGCACAAAATACAATTGATATTGAAGCCGGATGTACAACAGCTGGAACGGCAGCAGATATTTGTGCAAACTTATCTTTAAACGATTACAATGATTGGTTTTTACCTTCAAAAGATGAATTAAATCTAATGTACACAAATCTGCACTTGGCTGCACTTGGCGGTTTTGCTAGTGCCTGGTATTGGAGTTCTACCGAGAGCTCTAGCGGCTTAGCATGGAGGCAGTACTTCGGCAGTGGCCTGAAGAGCACCACCAATAAGGGCTTCCACCAAGATGTACGTGCAGTTCGGGCTTTTTAATTAGTTTCCAGGTTAGCGGGTTGGTAAATAGTAAGGAGTAAGGAGAATATGGCAAATGTCAGAGGTCAAATGTTTTTATTCACTGAACCCGCCAACTTCTTCAACATCAAAATCAAAAATTGTCTGTCCGGCAGTCGCCGGATTAATGGATATTTATTTCCGAAGATATATGGTTGATAAGGTGAAGAAGAGGTTTAATCGTTGAATTGTGTAATCGTGTAATTGGTTCAACGGACGCAGTGATTCGTTGAGACGCAATGCATTGCGTCTTTACTTGTATGTCATTAATATTGTAATCTTTTCTTTTGCTTTCAGCAAAATCACACAGCTCGGTTGGATTCTTCCCTAAGCCTTACGCCTTTTGCCTTTTTCCATACGCCTTACGCCGTTTGTCTTTCGTCATTCGTCGTTGGTCGCCCTCCGTTTATCAAATAAACTTGCTTTCTAAAACCATTTTTCCTAAATTATGTGACTAATAATAATTCCATACCATTAAAAACCAATTTGTCATGAAAACTAAATTGTTCTTTTCGGTTACGTTATTGCTTTTTGCTATGTTGTCTGTGTTCGGTCAGTCACCGGGTAAAATAAACTACCAGGGTG
>JAUVKT010000159.1 GCA_030596125.1 Bacteroidales bacterium
AATTCACTGAATGATGAAACCTTTTCCTCTTCCGAAGACATACCGATATGAGCCTCGTAAATTACCGGATTTGATACAGAAGGTTTGAAATCGGGGTATTCCCAGAGATATTCCCTGTCTGGTGTCAGGTGAATACATGAAAAGATCTTGGTTTTATCATCCTGAACTATGGATCTTGCATATGAGGGAATTCTTTCCCCCTGCCCTCCGTCCCAGTGGATGGATAGTTTATAAAGATCTCCCTCCTTTAATTTATCATCCTGGATAATCAGTTCCCAGTCTCCATCAATGCTGATCTTTTTCAATGAGAAAATCTCCTCCTCCTGCCAGTTGTTAAAACTTCCTGTCAGGTATATCTTTTTCGCATTTGGAGCCCATTCCCTGAAAATAAGTTCGGCTCCCGACCTATGCATTCCGTAATATAAATGTCCGGATGAAAATTCTTCGAGAGTACTGTTAGCGGTGAGTTCATTCAGTTTTTCCAGATAAGCGTCTGTCCGGTTATCAATAATGTGGGCAAATGGTTTTAACCATGGATCGGAATTATAAAATTTATTATCCTTCATCTGGTATGCTCATGTTTGATCAAATAGAGATGGATAAAGATAAAAAAATGAAATCAATTATTTTTTTCATCCACCTTCCTTTATTATTTTTGCAGACTGATTTATGGTTATGGTTCGAATATGAACATTTACAGAAAGTATAGTGATTTCAAGGGGTTGAAGCCGGTAGTGACTATCGGGATGTTCGATGGTGTTCACAAGGGTCACAGAACACTGCTCGAAGCTGTTGCCTCAAAGGCAAATGAAACAGGCGGTGAAGCAATTGCAATTACTTTTGAACCACATCCCAGGATAATACTGTCGAAAAAAGATAATGGGTTAAACTTTCTTACAAGTTTTGATGAAAAGATAAATTTACTGGAAGATGCAGGCATTGAGCATCTTATAGTTATAGAATTCACAAAAGAACTAAGCAGGATGAGCGCCGATGATTTTGTAAAAGAGATACTGGTTGACGGTATTGGTATTTCTCACCTTATTATCGGGTTTGATCACTCCTTTGGTTATGGGGCTGAGGGAAGCGGGGAGACAATAACAGAGTGTGCTTTAAAATATGGTTTTACAGTTGACAGGATCGAAGCCTTTGTATTTAATGGCAGCGTTGTAAGCTCAACAATTATAAGGAAGATGATTTCCAGTGGCGACCTTGAGGGTGCCAACAGTATGCTTGGATATGACTATTTCCTGAAAGGTTCTGTTATTGAAGGTGAAAAGCTGGGCAGAAGCATGGGCTATCCCACAGCAAATCTGAAACCCGACTATCCCTATAAACTTATTCCACGGGATGGTGTTTATGCTGCAGAGGTACTGGTTAATGGGGAACTCCATAAATCGATGCTCTATATTGGCAGAAGACCTACTATTGAGAAAGGTTTGGGTGAAAGAACCATTGAGGCAAATATTTTTGACTTTGAAGAGGATCTGTACGGAGGCTCAATAACAATCTTTTTCAGATACAGGCTCAGGGATGATATTAAATTTGACAACAGGGAACTGTTAAGAAAACAAATCGAAAAGGATAAAGAAGATACGTTGAGATTTTTTGAATAATAGTATCTTTGCAACATAAATTAATTTATTGAAATGGGAACAATAGTTGAAACATTACCTTATAAAGTTAAGGATATTACTCTTGCGGATTTTGGACGTAAGGAGATAGAGATTGCTGAAAGAGAGATGCCCGGGCTTCTCTCAATCAGAAAAACATATTCAGCAGAAAAACCACTGGCAGGAGCAAGGATAACAGGGTCATTGCACATGACTATTCAGACGGCAATATTAATAGAGACATTGATTGAGCTTGGGGCTGATGTACGTTGGGCCAGTTGTAATATATTTTCAACCCAGGATCATGCTGCTGCTGCTATAGCAGCCCGGGGAATACCTGTTTTTGCATGGAAGGGGGAGACTCTTGAGGAGTACTGGTGGTGTACAGTTCAGGCTCTTTCATTTCCTGACGGTAAGGGGCCTAACCTGATCGTTGATGATGGAGGTGACGCTTCACTGATGGTTCATAAAGGATATATGGCTGAAGATAATCCTTCAATCCTGGATGTTGAGCCATCATCAAGAGAAGAAGCAGTAATTCTAAAAACATTAAAGGTACTGTTAAATGAGGACCCGGATAAGTGGCACAGGACTGTAAAGGATATGAAAGGTATTTCTGAGGAGACAACCACAGGTGTGCACAGACTTTATCAGATGATGGAAGACGGGGACCTGCTTGTGCCTGCAATAAACGTTAACGATTCAGTAACAAAATCCAAGTTCGACAATCTTTATGGTTGCCGTGAATCTCTTGCCGATGGGATTAAAAGAGCAACAGATGTAATGATTGCCGGTAAAGTCGTTGTTGTTTGCGGGTATGGTGATGTAGGGAAAGGATGTGCCAATTCAATGAAATCATACGGGGCACGTGTTATAGTTACCGAGATAGATCCTATTTGTGCTTTACAGGCCTCAATGGAGGGCTTTGAAGTTAAACCTGTTGAAGAGGCTCTTCATATAGGTAATATCTATGTTACAGCAACAGGAAACCTGGGTGTTATCACTACCGACCATATGTCTAAGATGAAAGATCAGGCTATCGTTTGTAATATCGGTCATTTTGATAATGAGATTCAAGTCGATAAACTTGATTCGATGAAAGGAGTTAAGAAGATCAATATCAAACCACAGGTTGATAAGTATGAGTTTGATGATGGCCATGCAATTTTTATGCTTGCCGAAGGCAGACTCGTAAATCTTGGTTGTGCAACCGGACATCCGTCATTTGTGATGAGTACCTCGTTCAGTAACCAGACCCTTGCCCAGATAGACCTCTGGCAGAAAGATTATGAACCAGG
>JAUVKT010000107.1 GCA_030596125.1 Bacteroidales bacterium
AGATTCTTACACATTCCGCCAAGATAACTGAATAACTCTGCCTTTATCCGCGTATCTATGAATGGGTGTCTATTCTTTGTACTGAAGGTGATATGCATGTAGTTTTTAACTAAGGATTGTGGCATACGTGAAATTATTGATTACGCACCTGTGGTGCTTATATAATATTGCATTACACAAACCCCGAGCTGCGCTCAGCCTGTCCCGATTATCGGGAGGGCTGTTGATTATCACCCCCTTGGGTCTAGCATTAGAACAAATATACCATAAAGATAGTGGGACACCCAAGAACATCAAAATATTGTTACTAACATATTGATATATAGACCATTTGAAAAATTACTAACTCAATGTGACGAAAACAGGAAAACAGGAAGTCGCCATACATAGATCAATCATCTTCGACCTTGATAATCTTTGTATAAGAGAAGGGCTTCCCTGTATCAGTGAGACCTTCGACAACTACCTTATAATCAGATAAAAAGTCTGAAGTGAAGAATTCTACCTTAAGGTATCCTGCAGTGTCGGGATGGAGATATGGACCCCAATAGAGTGTATTTCTGAAGTCGGGTATTCTGCTATCAATAGTTCTGGTACCGGGATATTTGAAATTATCTGTTACTTCCACCTTGTCAAGAAAAGGATACAAGGTTCTGAGTCCGGAAGCAGCTTGTTCAATACCACACATATCCCCCTTTTTTGAAATAATGCTTATCAGACTATTGAAAACAACACTCCCAACCTGATATTCTCCTTTGATTACATCAATCCTTTCAATCAGGTCAGGATCGAGAAGAGCAATAACAGAAGGATCTTTTAAAATAACTCCGTCAAGAAGTACGGCACCTGGTATTGCTATATTTTCCCCTGTGATTTCATTTGATATGACAAAATGATAACTTGTTTTCTGTCTTTTCAGTGACACTCCGGGTACTAATTCACGAAACACCTCTTCCATTGTAGGCAGGCTGATATAGTCAGCCATAATTATCTCCTTGTCAGGTTTACCATAAAATCTTAAAGGTCTGGTAAATTCGTGCTTTATCACTGATCTGGTTTGGTTGATAGTATCATATATTTCACAGATCTGATAGTTAACTCCCCACTTTGAAACTTTATCAAGGAAATCATTATCCCAGCCTGAGAATTTGGTTTTTATTCCAGAGAATTGATCTGAATAGGGACTGTTTACCTTAATCATCCATCTCTCAGTAAAACCTGCTACCTGAATAATAATAACCCTGCTCTCTTCGTAAGGAGGCAGCAGGAAACGGAAATTACCGTAATCGTCAGTAACAGAATATTGAAACTCAGGCTCTTTCCCCGGGCTCAACAAATATAATAATTCTCCCTTCCCGGGTAACAATGTCTCTCTTGATAATAATGTACCCTCCAGATATGGGCCAAACTCTTCAGTCAGATAGACATTATGGTTATTTCTATCTGTATTGAAATTATTACCCTTACCCAATTCCGGCATATATGAAAGATAATCTTCTATTTTCTGATGTCTCTTAAAGCCGGAAAAAGCGGCAATCGAGATGCTAATATTGGTTAGAGCTGCAGACCGGAAACAGGTTGTATCAATCTGAATTTTCAGGCTGGCTTTCTCCCTGGGGTTAAATCTGTCGCCTACACTTACCGTGATGCATGAATCTGCAGGTTTTACCTTTTCAGGGACGGAAACCAATTCCGTTATGCTGTTAAATATTTCATTTTTAAATGGGTTATAAATACTAATCATCTGAGAGAAGAATGTGTCCGGACCATAATTTCTCATGCTGTTTGTATAAGCTCTGAGAATATAGTCACCTGAAGTCAGGGTGTCAGGTACTGAAAGGATCCCGAACGCATAGGCATCGTAAATCCCGACACGTTTCTGGGCTACAGGGATATCAAATGGATTGACAATCTCTATATATGCAACCCTGCTTCTTCCTGGCAATCCGGTGTATTTCCCATCGACCAGATAAATAGAGAACATTAGATCCTCACCTGTTATATAAACATCTCTATCGGTATGAACGTAAACCTTCTCAATAAGTCTTTCAGCCCTGGGAATTTCCAGATCACCAATAATGACATCATGTGTCATAACTCTCTCCTGCCCGAAAATGCTTATTTGAAAGAGGCCAAAAAGTATTATTAAAACCAGAAATTTTATATCTGCGGTCATCTGCCTGTTTTTGATCATTTTAATATATCATCATTCCAGAATGATGGCTCTATATTTGTACCACTTAGTGTACAGTCGGCACATTGTTCATATGTACTGACTAAATACCCTACCCCATCAACTTGTTCAAGTACAAAAATGTATCTTCCTATCCCGGCAATACCCTCAAGGGTCTCAAGAGTATCGGTAACACAATACTGCCCTCCCAGTTTCATTTTAATGGTATCGTTCTTAATAAACAATCTTTTTGTTGAAACAGATGAAACACTGAAAAAACCCAGCGCAATTCTATCAGGATCATTTATTGATGAGATATTGCCACGAAGCGGCATTGGAACAGCATCATATAAACCACCTGTCTCCTCAGTCATTTTTCTCATATTCTCCCAGTAAAGGTACTCCTCATAGTTTAGCGAATATTGCCTTAGCAGGATACTGTATTTTTGACTTAGTTTCACAGATGACCTGTTGTCAAGGTAAACAAGCGGAAACTTCCTAACCAGACCCATTTCAAGAGCAGAAGTGTTTTTAATAAGTATATCCGAGGATTTGTTTGCAACCCAGCATATTCTCTTCGATGGGGGAGGATAGTGGAATGGCAAATGATATTCCCACACCTCTTCGTATGTCCATCTGTAGTAAAGACACCTGTTTGTAGGATCATTAGAATCGAAATATACCTGGTAAGAGTACAGGGGTGGATAGATATAACCGTCATCATAAAATTCAAACTCCGAATAGAGCGAGTCAATTGGTGGTACATCTCTCATCAACATAGCACTAGATTCATATAACTCACCATTAGCAGTGATATGCAGTTTGTAAGTTCTCCCTGTTTCACCCTGAAAAGTTAATGAATCGGTAACATAAAACCCCGGATAGGACTCACTCAAAATAGCAATTTTATTCTGATCATCCCTGATTATAATATGGGCCCCGAGAATCGGTGATGATATTCCCGCGATCCCTACAGGTATTGTTCTCGACAGTTTAACATAATTTGTTATGTTCTCATTGGTAAGCAGCCCTTCAACAACAATGATACTTTCAAATTCATCAATTTCAGGAATAAATTTAGTTACGCATGAACCTGAAAACAGGAGGGTAATTATTATTGGTATAATATTTAGTATTTTCATAATGCCTAGAACTTGAAGTTGTATGAAACAGATGGAATTGGCCTTGCAAAAACTGATAGTTTATATCCCTCCACCAGGTTATTTTTCGTATCAAAGTAGATCGAATAAACATTATCCCTTCCTAAAAGATTATACACCGAGAAGGTCAGGGTTGAGTGAGCCAGTTTTTTGATTTTCAAATTCCCGTCAATCGTAACGGAGATATCAAGTCTTGAATAGTCAGGTATCCTATATTGGTTACGATCAGAATAATGAAGTATATCAGTGCCTGCAAAATTATATGACGCAATAGGGAAGGTAATTGGTCTGCCGGTGCTATATGTATAGGTCGAGGAGAAACTGAACCTGCGGGAGAAAATATAATTGAAAATTACAGAAAGATCATGGGGCTTATCATAATTGGCTGGAAAGTATTCTCCCGAATTAATCTCCTCCTCAGGGAATTGAGTAATACTCTTTATTAAGATTCTTGAATAAGTATAACTTACCCAACCGTTAACTCTTCCCTTACTCTTCTTTACCATAAATTCAATTCCCCGGGCTTTGCCGAAAGCATTGATAATATCAGTCTCCATATGTGTATTCAATAATAATCTGGCACCTCCCTTAAAATCAATCATATTTTTGATCTCCTTATAATATCCCTCCAGTGAGATTTCCAGGTTATTGTTAAAGAGATTCGTATATAATCCCAGAGCGATCTGTTCTCCCCTCTGTGGTTTCACATAGGTATCACTTAAAATCCAGATATCAGTAGGAGAGATTGATGTAGTATTTGAAAGCTGATGTATGTATTGCGTTGTAGTGTTGTAATTTATCTTGACTGAACTATTTGCACCAATCATATAATTAAGCGACAACCTTATTTCAGGTCTAAAATATTTTTTAATAATACTCCCGGAACTATATAATAATGTGTCAATTACGGATGATTCACTTCTTGTAAAGTCAGGATGATACTGAAGAACTGTCGATGGTCCTGTAACAAAAAATGAGGAAAATCTTATACCGGCATTGACAGATAGTCTGTCAAAGATCTTAATTTCATCACTAATGAATACTGCCGGAGAGATGGCAAATTGTTTCTCAATAATGTTTGGTACAATCAGTGAAGAATCTCCGAGAGGAATTAATTCACCCGGAGTTATACGATATTTCCCCAGATCAAATCCCAGATCGATCTGATGTTTATAATTTGGATAATATGTTAAATGCATTTTTAGCTCAGAGTAATTTACATCATGTAATAATTCAAATGAGTTGATTTTATCTCTGCTGCTGGAAATGTTATAGTCGTAATGACTGTGATTAACAGAGAATACGGCAAATAGCTGATCATTGAAAATATGTCTCCACTTGAAAGATAACAGATTGTTATTATAAGAATAAAGAGTATCATAATTAAAATTAAAGGCATCATGGCTCAGATAAGAGGAAAACTCCAGGTTATTATTATTATTTATTTCATGAACAATCCTGATACTGGCATCATAAAATGAGGCTTTACTGTTATGAAGCCATGTATCTTCCATAAGATTCAGCAACCAGTTTGAATAGGTACTGCGCCCGGCAACCAGAAAAGAGGTGCGATCTTTAATAATAGGCCCTTCTATCATTAGGCGTGATGTTACCGGACTAATACCCCCACTGCCGGTTATCTTCTTTTTATTACCATCTTTTGGTATAATATGGAGTACTGATGAGATTCTGCCACCATACTTTGCGGGGATACCTCCTTTATATAATGAGATGTCACTGATAATATCAGAATTTACAGATGGAAAGAACCCAAAAAAGTGAGACGTGTTAAAAACAGGTACATCATAAAGCAGAACAAGGTTTTGATCAGACGATCCCCCTCTGACATGAAAGCCGGAAGCCCCCTCCCCTACAGTCTGAACCCCTGGCAACAATAGTGCAGTTTTAATGATATCAGCCTCTCCCATACTCGTGGGCAGAAGTTTGATTGTTTTAATACTTAACTTTTCAAGACCAATCTCCATTCTGGACAATCTGGCATTTCCATCAGCCGTAACCGTAATACTTCCCAGAGGGATGAGCTTCTCTTTTAGATAAATATCTGTGTTTCCGGTAGCATAAATATTAATCTGGCGTGTAACAGTTTTCATGCCGAGACAACTAAACCGGGCGTGGTAATTACCCTTTGGCAATGTCAATGAATAATAACCATACTGGTTTGTCACTGTTCCTGCCTTTAGCTCATCTATTTGAAATACAGCACCTATTACAGGTTCCCCGGTATCGATATCCTTAACGTAACCTGATAGGGTAACATTCCCCCTGTTATCACCAGATGGCATGCCTATTTCAATAACCTGAAAATCAATTTCACTTTTCTCCTCAACGGGAACCACTGCCTCCTGGCGATAGATATAGTTTGTATCCTGTTCACTTTTATCAGCCCTGCTCTTAATAACGAATTCCCCGGATAAAATTACGTAGCCAGTCTCATCAATAAAGAAATTAATTCCAGAATCTGATAAGGTGGTTTCAAGTATTTCAGAAAGCAGAATATCTGAATAATTATTGTCAATAGTTATATTTTCTATCCAATCGGGATTAAAGAAGAATCTGATATTATGATGTTTCTCAACTTCTGTAACAAATTCAAAAAAAGTATCTCCCTTATACTCCCCTGAGATCTTTATATCTTTTTTCTGTGAGAACAGGGGTATAGTACTAAATAATAGCAGTGAGATAAGTATAAATGATTTATGATTCATTATTTACTGCCGGGATTACATATTGTCGTAATATTCTAATACTGGAATAATACTGTCAGGTGATTTTACATCAATTCTGATCCTGTTTTCCTTAAGGTAATTCTTCAATTCCTGTTTTCTGTCACCCAGAAGTTTCAATAGGTTCCTCTTACTTGAAATCTCGTAAAAAACATCAGCCTTTACCAGGTAAAGAACATCATCGGATTGAAATTCATCATATCTGGCCTCAATGGCAAACTGAACTCTCTTTTTTCTCCATTTCTTGTACAATTTAATAATGCCATCATAATAGACCTGATAATAGCCATCCATGGACTCATTCTCTTTCAGGTTAAGAAATCGAAACTCTCTATTATCAAAATGCAGCGTAAAGTTGTCAATGATCTCCTTATTCAATATAAGAACCTTCTTGTTCCTGTAAGGTGTAATAAGATCATCATTATAGATATCATATTTCAGTAATACATTGGTGAACAGTATCCCATTGATCATCACGTCTCCTGATATCCATTCCTTACTAAAAAGAAATTCTGTGCCGTAAACACTATAATACAGACCTATCCACACCTTTCCGTTATAGAGCATTTGATTCATGATCAATGTGTCTTGTTCTTCAGTTTGAAACTCTGTGGCAATAATGTTGTCCTTACTGCAATAACCTGCAATTGAGTTAATTGAAACGGCAGAAACTGACAGAAACAAAAAGAAAAACAGTAAAAAGGAACTCTTCATATATGTCTAATAAGGAAAAAGAATCTTTAAAAAATGTGCCTACTAAGTTAAAGCTTTTTTTTGTTGCAACTACCCCCGTAAAACTGATAATATTCTTTTCTGCTCTTAAACATAATGACCGTTATCCTTCAGGCTGATCATCATAAATACTTTGAGTTATACCTTGAATCTTCAGTGTATAAAATATATACGGAGTACATAGTTTTATAGCCTGGAACAGAATGAAAAAAGGGATCATTATGATCCCCTTTTTTGTTTTTGGTGACTCAGCTGAGTCTCGAACTCAGGACCCTTCCGCAAAACGGAATGCTCTACCCTATTTTGAGACAAGGTCAATGATATATTGTTTTGATTTTTTGTTTTTTATGAATTTCTCTCTATTCATTGCCTCTTTTTTAGATGCATATTCTTCCCTATATACTAATATCCAAGGAATTCCAGTATCAGTATATTTGCTTTTTTTTCGATTATGCTCAGAGAGTCTTCGTTCCAGATCATTAGTATATCCAACGTAATATCGGTCAATTGAATTGCTTTATAAAATATAGACAGAGTACATA
>JAUVKT010000154.1 GCA_030596125.1 Bacteroidales bacterium
TTATCCTGGCTCCCAAACATCCTGATTTCTTCACCAACAGGATGCTTTGCAGGCTTGCTGAACTGTTAAATGTTAATGCACTTTGCATTAACAATAAACCATTCGAAATTATTAATATAGTAATGGCTGGTCAGTTTACAACTCATATAGCTGTTTCGTTAATTGCCGGCATTATTCTGGCATTCCCTTACATATTCTGGGAATTCTGGTCTTTCTTTAAACCTGCACTCTATTCCAACGAGAAAAAACATACTGGTGGTGCCGTATTTTTCTCCTCATTTCTGTTTATCATTGGGATACTGTTCGGATATTTTATTATAGTCCCCCTTTCAGTTCATTTCCTGGGATCATACAGTGTAAGTAATGAAGTAACAAACCAGATTAATCTACGCTCATATATAGGAACAGTTGCATCCATTACACTGGCAAGCGGACTAATCTTCCAACTGCCTATAGTCTCCTATTTCTTAACCAAAATAGGTCTTGTCGACCCCGCTTTCCTGAAAGAATACAGGAAACATTCTGTTATTGTAATACTGGCGCTTGCTGCAATTATTACACCTCCTGATGTTTTCAGCCAGGTTTTAGTGTGTCTGCCGTTGCTGGGTCTTTATGAGATCGGTATTGGTGTTTCAAAAGCTGTAATAAAAAGGGACGAAGCACGTTTAAATGAAGACTGGTCTGACAAAAGTGACAAAGATGATCTTGCCGGTTAAACAAAAAGAACTAAATTATTAACAGATGAAGCTTCATACAGAAAACCTTGTAAAAAAATATCGCAGCCGGACTGTTGTAAACAAGGTCTCCATTGAAGTGGAACAGGGAGAGATCGTCGGGCTCCTTGGACCAAATGGTGCAGGCAAGACAACCTCTTTCTACATGATAGTCGGGCTTATTAATGCTAATGAAGGTAGAATATATCTGGATAACAGGGATATTACGGGTCTCCCGGTTTATAAAAGAGCAAGACTGGGAATAGGGTATCTTGCCCAGGAGGCGTCGATATTCAGGAAACTAACTGTTGAAGATAACCTGAAAGCTGTCCTGGAGATGTCGGGATTCGCGAAATCTGAACAAAAAGAGAGGCTCGAATCACTTCTGAATGAATTCGGACTTGTAAAAATACGCAAAAGCCTTGGTATCCAGCTTTCCGGAGGAGAAAGAAGACGAACCGAGATCGCCAGGGCCCTTGCCCTTAAACCAAATTTTATTTTACTCGATGAGCCCTTTGCCGGCGTAGATCCAATAGCCGTTGAAGATATCCAGGAAATTGTTGCCCGCCTGAAAAACAAAAACATTGGCATTCTGATAACCGATCATAATGTTCACGAAACTCTTTCTATCACCGACCGGGCCTACCTCCTGTTTGAAGGGAAAATCCTGAAATCCGGAACATCCAAACAACTTGCAGAGGATGAGCAGGTTAAAAAAGTATATCTTGGTATGAATTTCGAACTGAGGCGCTAATCAATTTTATTGTGTATTTCTAAAATTATTTCTACTTTTGCACCGGATTTTAAAGCGGATGTGGCGTAATTGGTAGCCGCGCTAGACTTAGGATCTAGTGCCTTCGGGCGTGGGGGTTCGAGTCCCTTCATCCGCACTAACATTTATGACCGCTTTATTTGAGGATATTTCTCATTTTGAGGCGGTCTTTAGTAATAGAAAAGAACTTACCCTCCATCGAAGAAGGTAGATTTCTAATTCAAATTAAATAATCTGTAAATGAACATCACGAAGGAAAACATAGACGACCTTAATGCTCTCCTCAGCATAAACCTGGTTAAGGAGGATTATGAAGAGAAGGTCAATGAAGTACTTAAAGATCATAAGAAGAAAGCATCTCTCAAGGGATTCAGGCCCGGCAAGGTGCCATTTGGTCTTATTAAAAAGATGTATGGTACATCGGTAAAGGTTGAAGAAATTAACAAGATTTTATCTGAAAGTATTTCCAAATACATTACAGAAGAAAAAATAGAAATACTTGGAGATCCTTTACCAAAAGCAAATGAAGGAGAAGGTATTGACTTTGATACACAGGAAGAGTTTACCTTTAATTTCGAACTGGGACTGGCTCCCGAGTTTGAACTTAAGCTCAGCACGCGAACCAAACTTACCTATTATGAAATAAAGATAGATGAGAAACTTCGCAACGATTTTGTTGAAAATTACAAGAGGAAAAATGGTGAATATATTTCGGCAGAGACTGTGAAAGAGGAAGATATGATAAAGGGTAACGTTATACAACTCGACGAAACAGGTAACCCGGCCGAAGAGGGATTAAGCGCCACTGATTCTTCCCTTGCAGTGAATATAATCAAGGACGAAAAGATCAAAAAAAGTTTCATAGGGAAAAAGTCCGGTGACACTGTCGATTTTGATATAAACAAGGCTTACCCAAACGATTTTGAGATTGCCGGAATACTTCAGAAGAAAAAGGAGGAGGTAGGTAATGTGAAAGGCGTCTTCAGGGTAACTATTAACCAGGTTAACCGATTCACACCTGCTGAGGTGGACCAGAAATTTTTTGATAAAATATATGGTGACGGAGTAGTTAAGAGTGAAGAGGAATTCTTAACCAGGATTGAAGAGGAGATCAGTAAAAATCTTAAAAAAGAGAGTGATTACAAAGCACATATTGACACCCGCAAGTTAGCCGTCGAAAAGACTAAATTTGACCTTCCTGAAGAATTCCTGAAAAGGTGGCTGATAAAAGCCAATAAGAATCTTAATGAAGAGGAGATCGAAAAGGATTTTGATAACTTTATTGAGGATCTGAGGTGGCAGCTTATAAGGAATAAAATTGCCCATGACAAAGAGATAAAAATAGAAGATGAGGATCTGTTAGAAGAGGCCAGGAACTATACGAGGATGCAATTTCAGCAATATGGACTATTTTATGCAGCCGATGAGCAGATTGACAGCTTTGCCAAAGAGATGCTTAAAAAAGAGGAAGATTATAAAAAAATTGCCGATAAGGTACTTGAAGAGAAGGTTATTTCAGAAATAAAGGAGATGATAAAAATAGATAACAAGAAAGTTACAACTGACGAATTCAATAAAATGTTTGCCAGCTAGAATTGATTAGTCGTACCCCGACCCGTCAAGCAACGCCGGGCGGGCTCAAGTTTTTTAATAATTTACTATCTTTGATCAAAATATTAATTACCTGGTAATGGATAAAAAAGACGACTTTACAAAATTTGCCACCGGCAAAATGGGGATCAACAGCATGACCCTGCAGCAATACAGTTCAGTACATA
>JAUVKT010000053.1 GCA_030596125.1 Bacteroidales bacterium
AGAATAACATTATAACCTCCCTTAACATTCTTTATTCCACTTTGATATCCCATAAAGATGTTATGACTTCCTGTAGTGTTATCCATACCGGAGTTGTAACCAAAGAATGAGTTGAATTCTCCCGTGGTAACAGAACTACCACTCTCATGCCCGATAAAATAGTTCTCAGGGGTAAGGTTAAGATAGTCAATAGTTTCCCCCTTCAGTCCATCAAATCCACCAATTGAAAATCCTCCTTTTGGACCTTTTGATGCATTCTGGTCTACATAGATCCTTGTACTGTCAGATGTAACCCTCAGGTATTCCTGTACAGGTCCCTTATCGCGATCAAATCCACCGATGGCAAATCCACCCTTGGGTCCTTTCCCGGAGTATTCTTCATCAATATAAATTCTGACACCTTCGTTATAAACTGCAAAAACAGTATATCCCGCGTTATTTTTTACTTCAAAGATCGCTGTGTCATTTACAGTGGAGCCGTAAACAGACAATGTGCTTCTTGGGTCTTTGGTGCCAATACCAACATTGCCATCGATATAATAGATGGTATCATTATCCCGTGTAAAGTCATTTGTTAGCGGGCTGTAGCCGGCTGAAGCGTGGTTGCCCCAGGAATATGCATCGTTCCAGTTTGTGGTCTGTGTGCCGGTAACTCCGTTTCCTGCTTCATCAGAGTATAGTGCATAAGGCACACTTAGAAGTTGTGTTACTGACAGTTCCTGACCATCGACATCGGTTTTCAGAAAGTATGGACCATTTGCCCAATCGATACTGCTCAGGTCATCAGAAGTAGTACCATCCCCGATTAGCAGGGAAATAAGGCCATAATCATTTGTAGTTACCGTATGTGATTCTGAATAGACTACTGTACCAGTAACAGAACCATGGAGAATATCCATCTCAATAAATACTTCGGTATTCACATTAAGTATACCGTCTGTTCCCCTGATAATTGCCTGATAATTCAGTAGCTGCGGGGATTGTGCAATTTGCCCGGAAATATTCAATATAGATATTCCAACTATTGCTGCCAAAAAGAGAAAAGATTTTTTCATTTGTTTATAATTTATTTTCAATGGTCAGATGCAGCTCGCAAGACAAAATTTAATCAGACCACTGTGTGTCATAATAGATGAAATTTTGTCATGCTCGGTTCATATCTCAAATAGGTTTATTGCCGGCTATTGATGAACAATATATAAAAATAAGAGATAATAGCGCTCAAGTCAAGCGAATTGATAATCATTATAAATAAAATTTGATGAATGGGGCTATTTATTCCATGAACATTGTGTAATGGAATAATATCAGGGATTCTTCTTTCGCTGCGCTCATTCAGAATGACAGTTGTCAAAACCCGAAGGTATATGTATATTTCAGTATCAGTGTCCTGGTATCGCTGCGCGGAAGAGTTGGGACCTCGCGATAAAGATTGGTGTTTAATCCTTCGTTATAAACGATATAGAAATCATTACCTTCCCGTGGATTATACCTGAACCTGGCATTGATCAGCCAGGAGTCTATTGATGTATTATACTGGAAAAAGGATGTGATGGAAATTTTTGTACTGAACATCACTAGTGTTTTTAGTCCGATAATATGGTTTGTAAAATCCTGGGCCCTCTCTTTGAAATTTACATGGTCTATTCTGTAGGTTGGGTTGATATCGAGGCTTGGGCTTACATTCCATGTTGACATCAGGTTTAAGGACAGTTTTGTACCGTCGTAGAACTGACCGGCATCAGCCATTATTATCACTCCCGGGTTTAATCCCGGCTTTAAACTGAAAAGGCTGCTCAGATACCAGAAATCATATGTTCCGGGAGGCACACTTGTATCGCTAAAATTTAATGAGTCAGTAATGATCTCTTTAAAATAATTAACAGTGAAATTACCGGAATATCCGCTTCTGGTTGCATATTCCCATTTTGTCATTGAGATTATCGTTCTGAGTGAATAGTCAATACTACTATATATTGCAGCTAATATTTGGGAGATATTATGAGTCCTGAGAAGAGATTTTTCGTTAGCAGGAAACCATCCGTATTGTAGCATTGTACGACCGACATAGTAATTATCAACTAATTCAAATCCAATACCGGGGTTATATCCTGTCCCTGACCAGGTGTACAAAAAGTCATAGCTAAACCCCTCCTGGTTCCTTCTTTCCCAGCGAGCAAATAACCTTGACGGGTCTTTTGAGAACATGTTATTAGCTGCATCATTTTCAAATGTCTGAGCAAATCTGAGAGTGAAATAATCATCTTTAAACATTCTGAAAACTCCGTCAAGGCCGTAAGCAATATTGTAAGTACCATCTGTTCCAAGTCTTGAGGTTACCATACTGCCTATGTATGAGTTGGTGTTAAACAGTGTTCGTTTTGTACGTATAACACCAAAATTTTCACTGCTGAGATCCTCAAATTTAGCAGTCTGCATATCAAGCAGACCAATATCCCACTTTCCGGTACGTCCGGTTATTCTTGCTCCACCCAGAATGCGTACCGGACTACCTTCATGTAATCCGATGCGTCGGCTATAGAAAAGGTTATTCCCACCTATCAGGTCAAAGCTAAAGACATCAGCCTTTTCAAGAAAAAAGGGTCTCTTTTCCGGGAAGAAAAGGGAAAATCGTGTGAGGTTAATTTGCTGGTCGTCAGCCTCAACCTGGGCAAAATCGGTATTAACAGTGAGATCGAGGGTGAGGTTATTTGACAAACCTATTTTCATATCAACTCCGGGGTTAAAAGTTGGAGTCAGATCTGTTTCATAACCTGTTTCAGAGTTATTCAGTGAATTTATTCTTTCAATACTCCCTAACAGGTATGGTGTGATATAGAATGGTTTGTCAGATTCCATACCTGCAAATTCAACAGCAGCGCCCAACGATGGTTTCCATGTAGCCGTTTCGCCGTATTTCGGGTCGATAGCCGGAAAAACATCACTCTCATTCTTTTTAGGCATATACCGGAATATTGCCAGCCCCATCCGTACAGTATCATTCTCAACCTGAAATCTTAAGCTTGAGATGGGAATCCTGAATTCAGCATACCATCCCTTATCGTCGATGGTAGTTGCAACATCCCAGAATGTATTCCAGCTTAAGTTAATATCCTCCCAATCCATTGCAGCGTCATTCTTCACTGATGCATCAAATCTTAACCCGTTTGGGTTGGTTGCAAATGCCAACAGGTTCTCATCATCATTAAACGTATCGAGTAGAAGCCCTAACCAGTCACAACTTCCTGAGAAATAATCCCTCTGTTTTCCAGGTTTCGACATTAATGAGATATCTGAATAGAATAGTTTTGCCCCGGCAAACAGATATTTATCATTGAAAAATATCCTGAAATCTGTAATTTCTGTTGGCTCTTTTCCAAATAGCGGTGTTTGCATTATAAATTTAAAGGGTTTTGTTTTACTCCAGACATCTTCATCCGGCATTCCATCCAAAGTGATTTTACCATCTAACCTGGGAATATTTATTATAGTTTGGGAGTAAAGTGATGAGAATGAAAGAGTAAAAGAGATTGCTGCCAGGATAAATCTCATAAGAGCTGCATTAATTTAAGGCTTAAAATTATGAATCAAATTTCTGAAGAACAAATTTATTTGCATTATAGTCTTAAAATCAGTAATTTACATGTATGAACAAAAAGATCTTAATAATAATAATATTTATATCTCTTTTCATGCCCCTTACATCTGTTGCCCAGGTTGATTATAAAGCTTTAAGGAATGAAATGGTCAGGACCCAGATAATTCAAAGAAGAATTAGCGACAGGGCAGTAATTGCGGCAATAAGAAAGGTGGAGAGACACCTGTTTGTGCCGGAGAATGTGATGTGTCTGGCTTACAATGACCACCCCCTTTCAATTGGAGAAGGGCAGACAATATCTCAGCCATATATTGTAGCACTTATGTCAGAGTTGCTTGAGCTTAACAAAAATATGAAAGTGCTTGAGATAGGAACCGGCTCGGGATACCAGGCAGCAATACTGGGTGAAATAGCGGGGGAGGTTTATTCGATAGAAATTGTGGAGCCTTTGGCGGTCAGATCGTCTCAATTGATAAACAGGCTTGGCTATACAAATGTTTATTGTAAGACAGGCGATGGTTACCTTGGGTGGAAAGAGCATGCCCCGTTTGATGCAATAATTGTGACCTGTGCTCCTTCTGAGATACCGGGCCCATTGAAGGAGCAGTTGTCGGAAGGAGGCAGGATGATAATACCTGTTGGAGGGCAGTTTGTCCAGGAACTTGTTCTGCTCACTAAACGGAATGGTAAAATTAAACAGAGAAGTGTTGCTTCGGTCCTGTTTGTTCCGATGCTGAGGGATGACAGAAGACGTTACCAGTAATCTGGTATAGGTGCGAATGATTTGGAGGAATTTAGTATATTAGCACTTGACAAAGAATAGGTGTAATCTAAAACTAATTGGTACAAATGAAAGGATCTTATTTATTAACTACACTGGTTATAGCACTAATGGTTTTTTCCTGTAACCAGAAAACAGACGAGGGATACAGTATGCAAAAGAAGGTTTTTGGCGATTATGATGGTAAGGAGGTAGTATTGATCACCCTTAAAAACAGTGAGGGAAATACTCTGAAACTTACAAATTACGGGGCTACAATAGTATGGATAGAGGTCCCCGACCGTGATGGTAATATGGAGAATATTACTTTCGGTTACGAGACTCTTGACGAATATACTAATGGTGATCCCTATTTTGGATCTGTAGTTGGGCGGTATGCTAACCGGATTGCTAAAGGAAAATTCATTCTCGATGATATTGAGTATAACCTGGCAATAAATAATGGTATGAATACTCTTCATGGCGGACCGGGAGGTTGGCACAGTGTTGTGTGGGATTACGAGATAACAGATAATGAAGAAAACATACCTTCCGTAATATTCAGGTACCATAGCCCTGATATGGAAGAGGGTTATCCTGGCAATATGGTTATTGAGGTGACCTATCAGTGGACTGATAATAATGAGATTATTATAGACTATAACTGCTCCACAGATAAAAAAACAGTTCTGAATATTACCAACCATGCCTATTTCAACCTTAAAGGTGCAGGTAATGGCGATATTCTTGATCATGAAGTAACCATTCTGGCATCACAGTTTACACCTGTTGATCAGGATCTTATTCCTTTTGGTGAAAATATTGCTGTTGAGGGAACCCCGTTTGATTTTACACAATCACATATTGTTGGTGAAAGAATAGAAGAGGATAATGAACAACTGGTACTTGGCGGAGGTTATGATCATAACTTCGTTCTGGATAATGTAGAAGAAGTGGATGCAATTGTGTATGAGCCCAAAAGTGGCAGGATGATGGAGATGATCACAGATCAGCCGGGGGTTCAGTTATACTGTGGCAACTTCCTGGATGGTACGGAGGCAGGTCATGGTGGCAAGGTATATGAACATCGGGGAGGGTTATGTCTTGAAACACAGCATTTCCCGGATAGCCCGAATCAATCTGCTTTTCCATCTTCTGTAGTAGAGCCTGGTTCTCCGTTTAAGTCAAGAACCGTTTACAGGTTTTCTGTGAAATAGATTATCTGATATTATAACCAGGCCGGAAAGGTGTAAAGGTGTACCTGTTCCGGCTTTTTATTTTAATAAGCCAGAGGAATGAATCTTAAATCTCTTTTTATACTTGTAATACTAACAAGCTCTACAGTAACATTTTCACAAGACCGGGTGAAGGGCTACATTAACCCTTATCTTTCTGTTGACGAGCGTGTAGACGACCTGGTTTCAAGAATGACACTCCAGGAAAAAGCTGATCAGCTTCTATACAATGCACCCGCAATTCCGCGACTTGACGTGCCGGAATATAATTGGTGGAATGAAGCACTTCATGGTGTTGCGCGATCGGGATGGGCAACAGTATTTCCCCAATCAATTACCTTAGCTGCTTCGTGGGACGAAGATCTAATGTTTGAGATAGCAAGCGCTATATCTGATGAGGCCAGGGCAAAATACAATGATTATCAAAGGAGGGATATAAGAGGAATGTACCAGGGACTTACATTCTGGTCGCCCAATATAAATATTTTTCGCGATCCCAGGTGGGGAAGGGGGCATGAAACGTATGGAGAAGATCCGTATCTGACCGGGAGGCTGGGTGTTCAATTTGTAAGGGGGATGCAGGGGGACGATCCCCGTTACCTGAAAACAGTGGCTACAGCAAAACACTTTGCTGTACACTCAGGACCTGAACCATTAAGGCATGTGTTTAATGCGAAGGTAACTGAGGTTGATCTCCGTGAGACTTACCTGCCTGCCTTCAGGGCTCTGGTGATGGAAGGTGGAGTTGAGTCAATTATGGGGGCATATAATTTGTTCCGGGATCATCCCTGTTGTGCAAACGAAGAGTTATACTCAATTCTTTATGACGAGTGGGGATTTAATGGTTATATAGTTTCTGATTGCTGGGCCATATCAGATTTTCACCAGTTCCAGGGTTATACTGAGTCACCTGCAGAATCGGCAGCTATAGCTGTTAAAAGAGGGACCGATCTGAATTGCGGCATAACTTACAGGCACCTGAAAAGTGCTGTAGATCAGGGGTTGATATCCGAAAAAGATATTGATGTATCCGTTAAACGGTTAATGAGTGCCAGAATAAGACTGGGAATGTTTGACCCTGATAGCCTTGTCCCTTATGCTTCACTTCCGTTATCGGTAAATTGCTCTGATTATAATAACGGTTTGGCTCGCAAGGCTGCTCAGGAATCAATAGTATTATTAAAGAACGACGGAATACTTCCACTTGAAAGGAGTCTTAAGAAAATTGCTGTTGTAGGTCCAAATGCTGATAATTTTGAGGCTCTTATAGGTAACTATAATGGTATCCCCCGTGATCCGGTTACTGTATTGAATGGTATCGTGAATAAGATAGGCGAAACAGTGGAAATTGTGTATGCAGAAGGTAGTGATCTCGCAGAAGGTATACACAATCTGGTTCCAGTCGCGTCAATATACCTTCAAACTGAAGATGGCAAACAGGGTGCATATGCAGAATATTTTAGTAACAGCTCTTTCCAGGGCGAACCGGTATTTACCCGGATCGATGACAATATTGATTTCTATTGGGAAACAATAAGTCCTCACCCGGAAATTCCACATGATGGTTTTTCAGTCAGGTGGACAACTTATCTTGTTCCACCTGAAACCGGAACTTACTACCTGGGTTCCTGGGGCTCATCCAGTTATGAAATAATCTTCGACGATGAAAAATTTATTAGTTATACAGGTGATTATCACGCTTTTCACGAAGAGGAAGCAGTTGAATTGGTAGAAGGCGAGAGATACAGGATAGTGGTAAATTACAGGAATTTACAAGGCGATGCTGATATTAAACTGCTTTGGGCCAGACCTCGGGAAAATTTACTCTCTGATGCTATAGAAAAAGTCCGGGAGGCTGATGCAATTGTATTGGTGCTGGGCTTGTCGCAACGGCTCGAAGGTGAGCAGATGTCGATAAAGATTGATGGATTTGACGGAGGTGACAGAACGAACCTGAAATTACCAGCTCAACAGGAAGTTTTACTGGATGTAATGGTTGAGACAGGAAAACCGGTAATAGTAGTTCTTATGAACGGTAGCGCTTTGGCGGTAAATAATGCTAATACTCTGGCCAATGCTGTTCTTCTGGCAGGTTATGGTGGTCAACAGGGGGGAAATGCAGTAGCTGATGTAATTTTTGGGGATTATAATCCGGCCGGCCGTCTGCCTGTAACATATTATAAATCTGTTGATCAACTCCCTCCATTTGATGATTACAATATGAAGGGCAGAACCTATAGGTTTTTTACCGGTGAACCACTCTATCCTTTTGGTTATGGGTTAAGCTATACCACTTTTGAATATTCAGATCTTGATTTGATCGGTAGAATTCGTGCCGGAAAGGAGATAAATGTAAGTGTAAAGGTTACTAATTCAGGACAGAAAGATGGTGATGAGGTCGTTCAGCTTTATCTTGCTGATGAGGATGGTTCCACACCCCGTCCGATTCGACAGCTTGAAGGTTTTAAACGGATTCACCTTAAAGCAGGGGAAAGCAAAACAGTTACTTTTGTCCTTCATCCAAGACAGCTCTCTATGATTAATTCTTTCGGCAAAAGAGTAATTGAGCCCGGCTGGTTTGTTGTTTCTGTAGGTGGTAAACAGCCCGGATTAAACGGAAAACACGATCCTGGTTCTGCCGGCACGCTATCAGGAAGATTTGAGGTAAAAGGGAATCTTGAAATGGGCAATTGAATTATCACGGACTTAACAAAACGGTCTGATAATTGTTGTATGTTTGAATATAAAAATTATGATTATGAGAATATTGGTAAGTATAACAGTTCTGCTACTTTCAGCGATAGTAGCCAACTCTCAGGATAAAAACTTTTATGATTTTAAGGTAAAAAATATAGACGGAAGTGAATTTGAATTCTCAAACCTCAAAGGAAAAAAAGTAATGATCGTCAATACAGCATCGAAATGCGGATTTACACCACAGTACGAAGGGCTTCAGGAGCTTTACGAAAAATATGGTGGCGACGGTTTTATTATCATAGGCTTTCCGGCAAATAATTTCCGTAACCAGGAGCCGGGAAGTGATGCTGAAATAAGAGATTTTTGTACCCGTAATTTCGGAGTTGCCTTTCCTATGATGTCAAAAATATCGGTGAAGGGTGAAGATATCCATCCACTCTATAAATGGTTGACAAAAAAGGAACTGAATGGCGTTTCCGATTCAGAAGTGAAATGGAACTTTCAGAAATATCTGATTGACGAAAATGGGAAACTGGTAATGGTTCTGGCACCAAGGGTGAAACCTATGTCAGATGACATTCTAAACTGGCTTGCCGGATAGTACCTGAATTTCAGAATTCTTCCTGTCTAATATATTTTGAAAATCCCGTGTTTGATCCGGGATTTTTCTTATTTTAGGGTTTTTAAAAACTGTTTTTATGCACTTTCTTGGTCTTGATATAGGTAGCTCATCAGTTAAAGCTTCATTGCTGGATGCCGAAGCAGGAACTCTCCTTTCATCTGCATTTTACCCTGCAGAGGAGATGAAGATCAATGCTGTTCAAAGTGGCTGGGCTGAACAGGACCCGGAATTATGGTACGAAAATCTGAAGGTAGCTGTCCGTGAATCTTTACACAAGGCAGATATTAACAGTGATGATATTCAGGCTATTGGTATATCCTATCAAATGCACGGTCTGGTAGCTGTAGATGATGAGATGAAAGTTGTCAGACCCTCTATCATTTGGTGCGATAGCAGGGCCGTTGAAATTGGAGAGAAGGCTTTTAAGGAAATAGGAGAAAGTTATTGCCTCAATAACCTGCTGAACTCGCCCGGAAATTTTACTGCATCTAAACTGGCATGGGTAAAGGATAATGAACCGGGGAATTATAGAAGAATTAATAAAGTTATGCTTCCGGGTGATTATATTGCTATGAAGCTTACCGGAGAGGCCTATACTACAATGCAGGGACTTACAGAGGGCATCTTCTGGGATTTTAAGGAAGAGGGAATAAGTTCACAGCTTCTTGATTATTTTGAGTTCGATTTATCAATTATTCCGGACCTGACCGGATCATTCGGAGTGCAGGGCAGACTTTTAAAATCCGTAGCAGAGGAGATCGGACTTAAACCCGGGATACCTGTTACATATCGAGCAGGAGATCAACCTAATAATGCTTTTTCATTAAACGTATTAAACCCAGGAGAGGTTGCAGCAACTGCAGGGACATCGGCTGTGTTATATGCTGTAACAAACAGATATCAGTATGATCCTGATTCGAGGGTGAATATTTTTGCCCATGTTAACCATCTGCCTGAGAGAAAAAGGCTTGGTGTACTGGCATGTATTAATGGAGCCGGAATAATGAACGCCTGGGTAAGACGTAACTTCGGAAAAGAGATTAGTTATTCTGAGATGAATAGAAGGGCGCACTCTGTAAAGCCGGGTAGTGAAGGACTTAAGATCTACCCGTTTGGGAACGGAGCTGAAAGGGTTCTGGGTAACAGGGAGACCGGTGCTATGATTCAAAATCTGAATCTTAATATACATTCCGGCAACCATTTGTTCAGAGCTGTGCAGGAGGGAATCGCTTATGGTATTAGAATAGGCTTTGATATAATGAAGGAGATGGGTATGGAAATAAATACAATCAGAGCCGGTGAAGCCAATATGTTTCTTAGTCCGCTTTTCAGACAACTAACTGCCGATCTTACCGGGGCACCGGTATCTGTTTATAATGTTGATGGCGCCCTTGGTGCGGCAAGGGGAGCAGCCTTAGGTGCAGGTTACTACTCATCACCCGAAGAAACTTTTGACAGAATGAAGGTTATTGATGTAACTGAGCCGGTACCTGCTAACGTAAGACTCTATAAATCTCTCTATGAAGAGTGGAAATATATTTTGGATACTCAGCAGCAATAACACAACTACTAATAATTAACCAGTATCAAATAATAGTATATATGATCTACAAAGGAATTGACAAAATAAAATTTGAAGGAAAAGATTCAAAAAACCCTCTCGCTTTCAGGTGGTATAATGCTGATGAAGTGATAGCCGGGAAAACGATGAAGGATCATCTGAGATTTGCAGTAGCATATTGGCACTCTTTCTGCGGTGATGGATCCGATCCGTTTGGAATGCCTACTAAAAAATTTCCATGGAATAATCTGACTGACCCGGATGACAGAGCAAAAATGAAGCTTGAGGCAGCATTTGAGTTTATAACAAAAATAGGAGCCCCATTCTATTGTTTCCATGATACTGATATGGTTGGGGATGGTAGTGTATTTGAAATTGAAAAGAGATTAGGCAATATGGTGCCGGTGGCCTCACAATTGCAGGCAGAGACCGGTGTGAAATTACTCTGGGGTACTGCCAACCTCTTTTCTAACTCCAGGTATATGAATGGTGCAGCTACAAATCCTGATTTCACAGTTCTTACCAATGCAGCAGTCCAGCTAAAAAATGCAATTGATGCTACAATTGCTCTAGGTGGCCAGAATTATGTTTTCTGGGGTGGACGTGAAGGATATATGTCTCTTCATAATACCGATATGAAAAGAGAGCTTGACCATCTGGCAATGATGCTTACTATGGCCAGAGATTATGGCAGGAAACAGGGCTTTAAAGGAACTTTCCTTATTGAGCCCAAACCTATGGAGCCATCCAAGCATCAGTATGATTATGATACCGATACAGTAATAGGATTCCTGAGAAAATACAATCTGCAGGATGACTTTAAAGTTAATATTGAAGTAAACCACGCAACTCTTGCCGGTCATACTTTTCAGCACGAACTCCAGGTGGCTGCTGATGCAGAAATGCTTGGCAGCATAGATGCCAATAAGGGAGATTATCAAAACGGATGGGACACTGATGAGTTTCCTACCAATATCTATGAGATAACTGAAGCTATGATGGTTATTCTTAATGCCGGAGGGTTTGGTAATGGGGGCATCAACTTCGATGCCCGGATACGAAGAAATTCAACAGATGCCGAGGACCTGTTTATTTCACATATCTCAGGTATGGACAGTTTTGCCAGAGCATTTGTTATAGCAACAAGAATTCTGGAGGATAGTGATTATTCTGAATTGAAGCGGAACAGATATTCCTCTTTTGATACAGGTGCAGGAGCCAGGTATGAAAAGGGAGATCTGAGTCTGGAGGATTTACGTAAGCTTGCCCTGGAAGAAAGTGAACCAGTCATGCTCAGCGGGAAACAGGAAAAGCTGGAGCAGCTTATTAATATGTATATATAGTACAAGGATTGTCATTTCGAATCCCTGACATAATTGTCAGGGTGAGAAATCTAATCATAATATAAGATTTCTCCTCTCTCCGGCTGTGCCGGACCGGACCGGCTTGCCAATGACAATAAAACAGTTAAAGATTCTTACTGACAATATTCCTGTTTGTTATCACTCCTGAAATAAATCTTACTACTGTTTTTCGACTGTTTTGGTATGAAATTGTGACCCCGTTTCTCTCATTTTCTAGTATCTTCTCTGCAAGGAATTGTGTAACAGGGGCTACTTCTTCTGCAAACAGGTTGTAAATCCTGGCCTGCCTCTTTGTTCCCAGGGGATCACGTCTGATTGGATCAAGCAGCATATCGGTAAGAACCATTCCGGGCAGTAGAAGTCCGAAAATAACCGGACTTCCGGAAGCTTCACGGGAAATCGCTTTTGTAAAATAGCTTACAGCCTGCTTGGTCATTCCATAAGGAGCCAATCCTTTTACTATTCTTCCGTCACTGCCTGGACCTCCCATATTGTAAATGGCCCCTTCTCCCTGTTTAAGCATCTTGTTATATGCAAGGTGAGTGGCATTTATTATTCCCTTAATGTTTATATCGACAACCCGCTCCATCTCTTCCGGATCGAGTTCGTTAAACTGCTTTTTTATGTTGGATACTCCTGCATTGTTTATGAAAATATCAGCTTTACCAAAGATTTTAGTGCTGAAGTCCCATAACGTCTCAATCTCGCTATGTTTTGTAACATCACAAACCACTCCCCTGAAGCGATTCGAATTAAACTTCAATGCCAGGCTGTTTGTTGCCCTGTTAACACTATTATCATTAGACCCACAAAAAGTTACGTGGCAATTATGTTCCAGGAACCGTTCTGTAAGTCCTGCCCCGATTCCCCTTGTTCCACCTGTAATAATCACATGTTTCATTCGATGCTATTTCAATAATTTTTTCTATTTTGTGCCTTCGTAAGATAAATAAAATAATATTTAGAATTTATGAAATCAGACATTGAAATTGCTCAGGCAGCTAATATGCAGCATATATCAGATATTGCTTCTAAGCTGGATATCCCTGAAGATAAGCTTGAATTTTATGGCAAGTATAAAGCAAAATTGCCTCTCGATTTGATTGACGAAGAGAAAATTGCCAAATGCAAGCTGGTACTTGTAACAGCTATTACACCTACCCCTGCCGGTGAAGGTAAAACAACAACCTCCATTGGTCTTACCCAGGCAATGAACAAACTCGGCAAAAAGACTACTGTTGTCCTTCGCGAACCTTCATTAGGACCTGTATTTGGTATTAAAGGAGGAGCAGCCGGCGGCGGAAACGCTCAGGTAGTTCCTATGGAAGATATTAACCTTCATTTTACCGGTGACATGTCGGCAGTGGAAAAAGCTCACAATTTGCTTGCAGCCCTGATTGATAATAACCTGCAACAACACTCCGTAAGTCTTGGAATTGACCCGCGTACTATTGAATGGAAAAGGGTTATGGATATGAATGAGAGGGCTCTGAGAAAGATTGTGATTGGGATGGGTGGTCCGAAAGAGGGTGTTCCCCGGGAGACAGGATTTAATATTACAGCAGCCTCTGAAGTGATGGCTATCCTTTGTATGGCCACCAATATGAAGGATCTGAAAAGGCGTTTAGGAAATATCTTTGTTGGATATACCTACGAAGGTAAACCTATATTTGCACGCGATCTTAATGCTGAAGGCTCAATGGCTGTATTGTTAAAAGATGCTATTAAGCCAAATCTGGTACAGACACTTGAAAACACTCCCGCTATTATTCATGGTGGACCATTTGCAAATATTGCTCAGGGAACAAATACAATCCTGGCAACAAAAATTGGAATGTCGCTTAGTGATTATGTAATCACAGAAGCTGGTTTTGCCAGTGATCTGGGCGCTGAGAAGTTTTTTGATATAAAAAGTCGTTTTGCTGGTTTGAAACCCAGTTCTGTTGTAATTGTTGCAACAATCAGGGCTCTTAAGTATCACGGTGGAGCGAAACTGGCAGATCTTAAGAATGAAGATATTACAGCATTGGAGAAAGGTATGGAGAACCTGGATGCACATATTGAAAATATGAAGCATTTCGGTTTGAAACCAATTGTAGGTATTAATAAGTTCTCATCTGATACAGCTGCTGAAGTTGATATGATTGAAAAACATTGTGCTTCAGCAGGAGTAACTGTAGCACTTAATGACTCATGGGAGTTTGGTGGAGACGGAGCAATTGAGCTGGCAAAAAAGGTTCTTGAAGGTGTTGAGGATCCTGAAAATCAGTTTAAGGTACTTTACGATCTCAACTCTTCTTATGAGGAGATGATCGAGATTATCTCGAAAAAGATGTACGGGGCTGATGGTGTGGAATACACAGCTAAAGCCAAAAAACAACTCGATCAGATCAGAGAACTTGGACTGAAGGATCTTTCTGTATGTATCGCTAAAACTCAGAAATCATTATCTGACGTAGCCAGGCTTAAAGGACGTCCTAAGGGATTTAAGATCGCTATCAGGGAGGTTGAATTGTCTGCCGGTGCCGGATTTATTGTCCCGATAGCAGGCGCTATTATGAGAATGCCTGGTCTGCCTTCAAAACCTGCGGCAGAGAAGATCGATATCGATGATGATGGTAATATAACAGGACTTTTCTAATTGTTGAATCGTTGAATCGTTAAATTGTTAAATTGTTGTCATCCCGAACGATCCGGTCCGGCACAGCCGGAGAGAGGAGGGATCTATTGTATGTTAAAACGTCAATATAGTTGAATTGCACATTTCATATCAATGAGTCTTTCCGATAAAGAGATGAATATTTCAGGTGTAGTACTTGCAGGAGGCGAGAACAGGAGGTTCAGGGGAGAGACCAAAGCCAATTTAATTGTAGATGGTCAATCAATAATAGGGAATACTCTTGCGATACTTACCGGAATTTTTGATGATGTAATAATTGTTACAAACAGGAGTTCAGATTTTGCCGGATATTCCAACTACAGACAGATACCTGACATATATAAAAGGGTAGGCCCACTCGGCGGAATTCATGCAGCACTTAACTGGACAAATGCTGATGCAATCTTTGTTGTTGCCAGTGATATGCCATGGTTGTCAGAGGATCTGATAAGACTGATGACAGATCACTATTTGCAGTCAGATTGCGAAGTGCTTATACCCAGAAAAGATGATTATGACGAACCACTACATGCTATCTACAACAAATCGGTTTATGAGCGTCTTGACAAGTTCCTGACTGATACTGACAAGTATGCAATAAAGGATTTTTTAAGCCTGACAAAGATTGAGTACCTGACATTAAATAGTAAAAATATAGCCGACAGGGCTTTTACTAACATTAATTCTCCTGAAGATCTTAATAATCTGGAAAGAAGTTAACAGTTATGAAGAGTATTACTTTGATTACTAAAATATAGAATAACATAGGTACTATGGAAAACAATTTCGATGATATCTTTTCCCGGTTCGAAGGCAGAAAGGATGAACTGATTCCTTTACTGCAATCGGTTCAGGAGGAGAATGGGTATCTCTCACCTGAAATTATTAAGGCAATAGCCAGGTTTACAAATGTTGCAGTAAGTCAGGTTTATGGTGTTGCCACTTTTTATGCGCAGTTCCGTTTTAAACCAAGGGGTGAAACACATATTATGGTCTGCAGGGGAACCGCCTGCCACGTAAAAGGAGCTCCCAGGATACTTGAAGAAATAGAGAATCAACTGGGAGTAAAAGAGGGCGAAACCTCATTTGATCTTAAATACTCAATTGAGAGTGTTGCCTGTATTGGCGCATGTAGTCTTGCACCTTGTATTATGGTAAACGGAAAGGTTGAAGCGAACCTTACGCCCAAGAAAATAGGGAAATTGTTTAAACCTGCAGTGAAAATAATTTGATACTATGGATATTTCTGAATTATTCAAGAATGCATCAGCAGAATGGGATAACCTTCTGAATGGTGATGAGTCATTCTTTATGGTGGGAAATGCCACATGTGGGAGGTCAGCAGGATCAACTGAAGTGATTGATCAATTGAACAGGGAAGCATCCAGGTCTGATCAAAAATTTTCGGTTAGCGAGGTGGGGTGTATCGGGATGTGTTATTTGGAACCTATTATATCTGTTTATAAACCCGGATACCCTGTTATTTTCTATGGACGTGTAACTAAAGAAGATGCTACCGAAATAGTTACCTCTTTTATTGAAAAGGGAGAGATTGTCAATAAAAATATGATAGGTGTATTACCAGGAGCGAATTCTGCAGAAATGCCTGGTCTATTTGATACGCCTGTTCTTAAACCACAGGAAAGACTGGTCTTGAACAATTGTGGTATCATTGATCCCACCAACCTGAATCATTACCTGGCGAACAAGGGTTATTCAGGGCTTGAGAGAGCTCTTTCAATGAAACCGCAACAGGTTATTGATACAGTAAAAGACTCTGAATTACGTGGGCGTGGCGGTGCCGGATTTCCAACCGGTAGAAAATGGCAGTTCGCAAAAGATCAGGATAGTGAAATTAAATATATGATCTGTAATGCCGATGAGGGAGACCCGGGGGCATTTATGAACCGCTCTCTGCTTG
>JAUVKT010000088.1 GCA_030596125.1 Bacteroidales bacterium
AAAAAGTAAAAACCATGCCTCTTATTTTACAGCGGGAACAAGTACTCGAAGTCTATGCTGAAGCAGCAAGCCGTAAATGGGTGCTGCCTGCCTTTAATGCAGAGAATTTAACGACAAGCGAAGCGATCTTAGCTGCTGCCAGTGAATATGGTCGCAAGATCGGTGTCATTGATCTTCCTGTTATCATTGGTATTACAAATAATTATAAATACCGTCCACAATCGGTTTATTATACACATACCCGGCAATGGGATATCGGGTTGAGACTGTTTTTGGAAGATATAAAGGTTCTGACGGCAGCGGGATCTCCGTTTACCGGTTTGAAGGTGCTAATTCATTTAGATCATATACAATGGGATGACGATCAGGAGCTCTTGAACTGGGATATGGATCAGTTCTCTTCAATAATGTATGATGCTTCAACACTACCTATTGAACAGAATATTAAAAAAACTGCGGCTTTCACAAAGCAGTACAAGGATACAATTTTCATTGAGGGAGCATGTGATGAGATTGGAAAGGCAGTAGCTGGAAATGGTAATAACTTAACCACACCGGTTATGGCTGAAAAATATCTTCATGAAACCGGGGTGGATATTATTGTGGCAAATTTGGGTACCGAGCATCGGGCAACAGCTGCAAATTTGCGTTATCACAGGGAATTGGCACGTGAAATTACTGAACGTACCGGTCCATGTCTCTGTTTGCATGGGACTTCGTCTGTATCTATCAATAAGTTAAGTAAGCTGTTTGATGACGGCATAAGAAAAGTAAATATCTGGACTACTCTCGAACGCGACAGCTCTACCACACTTTTCAAAGATATGGTTGAAAATGCGGCAAAGATTATCGGGCGTGATAAAGCAGAGAAACTGGTTGCCGAAAAATTAATTGGGACCAGTGCCGATTGCAATAATAACCCATCGCTTGATTATTATACAACCACTTACCGACAGGATATTATTTTTCAGCGTATGAAGGAGATTGTTACGAACTATTTAAATATATTCTTCTCCTGAATTACGCACCTTTAGTGCTTTCAAATATATAATTTAGTCAGCTTCTTTAAATTCTTCGAGACTTATAATCTGAATGGGTTCAAGCCCTTTCTTTTCAATGGCTTTATTTAATTTTGGGAGTTTGTCTTCAAGTAAAGAATCTACTTTTTCTTCCCAGTTTATCACCTCTTTTTCCAGGATATTGAGTCCGTCAATTTGAGAATCGGTAGGTCTTCCCTGGTATAATATGCTGGTGGCATAAAGGAAGGCGATCTTTCCTCTGAGTTTTTCCTCCCCGGTAATTCCTCCTAATTTTGTTTCCACCATTTCCTTGTGAAAGCCTTCAAGCTGATCGGCCAATGCCAATAAATTTTTACCTGAAGAACCAGTTATTACCGAAGCATTTTCCCTGGCTTTTTTCATTACACCTGTTACTATGGCATCGATGTAAGCCAGATCTTCCAGCATCTTATATCCCTGATTTACAGTTTTTATTTTAAGTTCTCTCTCTTCCTGTGAATAGGGGGAATCGGGATCCAGTGCCAGAGTGATCTTCCCTTCATAAATATCATCACCTTTGATTAATTTAATGGTATAGGTGTCGGGATCATAAGAAGGACCAAGCATTGCAAACTGAGCCATAGAAGGAGAAGAAGGTACCTTTGGAGGTTTCTTCATCAAAGTCCACGAAACCCTGTTAACCCCTTTACGTTTACCTGCAGGCAATTTGACCATGAAATTACCTTCGCTGTCATATATCTCAATATGCATATTACCGAAGACATGTCTTTTTTTAAGGTAGTAGGTAATAATTGCCGCATCAGGCGGGTTTTTTCCTGTAAATTCATCGTCTCCTCCAAAACTCATTGAAAGAACCAATTTTCCAACGTAAAAAGGAGGTGTATCCAGAAATGCCACATCTTTATCAAGCAATTCTTTTGAGATTTGCCTTAATGGGCTTATATCATCAATAATAATAACTCCCCTTCCATGGGTTCCCAACACCAGGTCGTTTTCTCTTGGGTGAATTACCATTTCACGAACCGAAACTTTGGGAAGATTCCCTTTCATGTGTGTCCAGGACAAACCATCATCAAAAGATACATATAGTCCAAACTCAGTTCCCAGAAAAAGTAAGCCTGGGTTTACAAAATCCTGAACAACGCTATGGCAATAGCTTTCAATATTTTCGCTTGCCAGGGCGGTCCATGTTTGTCCATAATCTGTTGTTTTGAAAACGTAAGGTGTTTTGTCCCCGATTTTATGACCATCAAAAGTAACATAGGCCGTTCCTGCATCAAAGGTGCTTGCATAGATGCTTGAGCACCAGGTATTCGCCGGCAAGCCCGGAATATTTGAAATGGTATTTGTCCAGTTCTTCCCTTCATCTCTGGTAATTTGCAAATTTCCATCATCTGTCCCAACCCAGATCACTTTTTCATCTTTTGGGGACTCAGTTATACTGACAATTGTACAATGATTTTCAGCTGTTGAATTATCCAGGGTCAGTCCGCCTGTTTCATATTGCTTTTGCTTTTCTTTATCATTGGTGGTCAGGTCACCGGATATTCTTTTCCAGCTATCCCCGTTATTAAACGATTGGAACAGATATTGTGAACCAACATATAATGCATTTCTGGTTTTACTTAAGCTGATAGCGGCATCCCAGTTAAACCTCAGGTCGTCTGCATTTTTATCAGGAAAGGGTTTGATCAGTTTTATTTCGTTTGAAGATTTGTAGTAACGAAAAAATTCACCTCCCTGGAACTGCCAGTATATAATATCGTTATTATACCTGTCAGGAATCATTGAGAAACCGTCACCCATTCCGGCACTTTTCCAGTCTGCATTGCTTATTCCACCCGGTTTCTCTGAAGGACCATACCATGATCCGTTATCCTGCAGGCCACCATAAACATTGTAGGGTTTCTCCATGTCGACAGCAACATGATAGAACTGGGAGACAGGCAGGTTTCTTAACAATGTCCATGTACTTCCTTTGTCCCTTGTTACATAAACACCTCCATCGGTTCCAATATACAGAATATTGTTATTTCTCTCGCTGATCCAGAGTGCATGCATATCAGGGTGAATATCTCCACCGGCCACATAGGTTGCTCTGAAATTTTCTCCCTTGTTGTTGCTGACATGTATGTTGAAGCTTGGCTTATAAACCCGGTTTGTGTCCACAGGATCAGCCATAATATATGAAAAGTAAAATGGTCTCTCCTTGATAGGAATCGTATTGTTAACTTCTGTCCAGCTTTCTCCACTGTCTTCTGAACGGTAGAGTGCTGAATTTTCAGATTCGATCAGTGCATAAACAAGTTTTGAGTTTACAGGAGAAATAGATACAGCGATTCTGCCCAATTCACCTTCAGGAAGCCCATTAGACAGTTTTTCCCAGTTAAGGCCGCCATCTGTAGATTTATAAAGACCTGATCCTGTTCCGCCTGATCTGAAAGTCCAGGCTTTTCTCCTGAAGTCCCACATAGAAGCAAACATAATATCCGGCTGCGCCGGATCAATAGCAATATCAGTGCATCCGGTATTTTCATCAACGTAAAGAATTTTTTCCCAGGTTTTTCCACCATCGGTGGTTTTAAACAGACCGCGCTCCTCATTTGCATTCCACAGATGTCCGAGAGCAGCAACAAATACAGTATCGGAATTCCTGGGGTGAATCCGTATCCGGCCTATTCTTTCTGTATTCTCCAGACCCATTTTTTTCCACGAGTCACCTCCGTCTGTGGTTTTATATATACCGTCTCCTACTGATACACTGTTACGGGTCCAGGGCTCCCCTGTGCCAACCCATACTGTATCCGGGTGCTTTTGATCAATTCGGATTGCACCTATAGACTGTGTGTATTTATCAAAAACAGGTTTGAACTTAACTCCTCCATTGCTGCTTTTCCATACTCCTCCACTGGCAGCACCAACATATAAAACAATAGGTCTGCTATCAATAGCATCAATAGCAGATATTCGTCCGCTCATAGTTGCAGGACCGATATGCCGTGCCCTGATGACTTCAATAGTTGAGGATTTTAGAGATAATTTTTCCTGCGCTACCGTTGGTAAACCAAGCAGCAGGAAAGCAAGGAGAAAAGTGAAAAATCTGATTGTTGTTTTCATCTGTTTATAATTTATTTTTAATGGTCAGATGCAGCTCGCAAGACAAAATTTAATCATACCACTGTGTGTCAAAATAGATAAAATTTTGTCATGCTCGGTTCATATGTTTAAAATCTTAAATTCCTATTCGATTACGAAATAAAGTTGAACAAATAAAAAGGTCTATTCTTTTGGCTCAGGTTTAGCAAAGAAATCATCTTCAATCTCTACCCCAAAAACAACTTCTGTAATTACGATCTCTGCAACAACCTGGCCACTCATAACTGTGGAAATACTAAAAGGGAAAGCCATGCCATCGATCATCTGGTAATTACCAAGTATGGTTTCACTTTCAACTTCTACTTCTTGTATCAACCTTTTTGCAGTAGTCTTAAGAACGATATAGGTTTCTGTGTCTATGAAATAATTGTGTATATCTCCATTTTCCTTTGTTAGTTTTAGCTTATACACTTCCGTGCCTTCAGCTTCTTCTGTTCCTACAAATTCAAGGCTTGATCCTTTTTCTTCATAATTGTACAAATCTCCATCAAAATCTGCCTGGTCTTTCATATCTTTCACCATGTCAGGCCCCATATCCTGGGGATCGAGAGTGCCTGCCATTGGATTGATGTACCATCCCGATTCCCCATCAAAAGCCTGGATCATTTGTTGCCCCTGGATGGATATCTCCATTTTTATTTTCAAAGGCCTGGACATATACATTAAAAAAGGTAATTCCATACCTCCCTGAACTACATTCCCGGTCATTTTAATGGTATTTATCGTTGTTAATTTCTCCTGTCCGACAACATCGAAATGGTTTTCCAGAATTTCCTCCAGATCCTGAGCCTGAAGATTAATCGAGAATACCATACATAAAGCAAATAAAGCGCTAAATAATTTTTTCATTTTTCTGAAATTAAGTTTATAATTTGTTTTGATTTTTATAAGAAATGAATCAGCAATTGGATTGTTGCAAATCTTGTAATATTTATCTCGTAATTTAGGGATTTTATACTGAAACCACAAAACAATTTGTGATTACGGGCTCTAAAAAATTATGGAAGTCCTGTTTGTTAAACCGGTTGTCTGGTAAAATTTGTAGATTTGTTCATATTATAAATACACAAGCATGAATTACATGGGTATAGATATCGGATCCAGTGGCTGCAAGGCTGTTGTGTTTGATGAAAATGGGCAACAGCTTGCCATCGCCAGACGCGAGTATGATGTGATTTATTGTGACAATGGTGGGGCCGAATTAGACTCTGAAGAGGTTATTGAGAAATGTTTCGAAATTATTAAAGAGTGCTCCGGACAGATTGAGTCCAATTCTATTGCAGCCATAGGGATCTCAAGTCAGGGAGAAGCTTTTACCGCGATAGGCGACAATAATGAAATACTGTGCCATGCAATGATTTCCTCTGATATGAGATCGGAATCATTAGTGAAGGTGTGGACAGAAAAATTTGGTAAAGAGAAGTTATATCAAATTACCGGACATACTGCCCATCCCTTGTTTACTCTGTTCAAACTGCTGTGGCTGAAGAAAAACAGGCCGGATGTCTGGCGAAAAACGCGAAAATATTTCTGCTTTGAGGATCTGCTTCAATTTAAATTGGGGCTTGATCCGGCTATTAGCTGGTCTCTTGCCGGACGTACAATGATGTTTGATGTTCGAAAGCACGAATGGAATCAGGAGATTTTACATGCAGTGGGAGTGACCTCAGGACAATTGGCCAGACCATTGCCTTCAGGAAGCGTGGTCGGGAAAATAGATAAGAAAATAGCAAATAGATTGGGGCTGGCCGATGATGTTTGTGTAGTAACCGGCGGTCATGACCAGCCATGTGGCGCTCTTGGAGCCGGAGTAACAAAACCGGGTATGGCGATGTATGCCACAGGCAGTGTAGAATGCATTACACCGGCCATAGACAGGCCTCTTTTTTCAAACAACCTGCTTAAAAGCAATCTTTGCACTTATGATCATGCGGTAAAAGGGATGTATGTTACAATTGCTTTCAGTCTGACAGGCGGTAACATTTTGAAATGGTTTCGTGATGAATTCGGCGCCCGGGAAATCGCTGAAGCTGAACAAACCGGGGTAGATGCTTACGAACTATTATTGAAAGTTGCCGGAGAAAAACCGTCAGATCTTATGGTGTTGCCATATTTTACCCCATCGGGTACACCCTACTTTGACACAAAGACAAAAGGAGCTGTTTTAGGATTGCAGCTTTCCACGAGCAGGGGAGAGTTTATTCGCTCATTACTGGAAGGAGTGGCGTTTGAAATGCGCCTGAATATTGAGATTCTCGAAAAATCGGGTTATGTCATTAACGAATTACGTGCTGTTGGCGGTGGTGCCAGGTCGGCTGTCTGGACACAACTTAAAGCTGATGTTACTGGCAAAATAATTACACCGCTAACTGTAACTGAAGCAGGATGCCTTGGTGTTGCCATGCTTGCCTGCGCTGCGAACACCGGGGAATCGATCAGTGAATTGGCTGCCAGATGGGTGAGGCCGCTGGCAGCTGTGTATCCCGGAACTGATAACCGGAAATGGTATGACGACAGATTCAAAAACTATCGAAGACTTTACAACTCTGTTAAAGATATTTGTATTTAAATTGAGAAACAATGAAAAATTTATTAATTCCTATTAGCCTGATTTGCCTGATTTTTGGCATCAATAGTTGTACTTCGGAAAAGCAAGAAGGCTGGTCAACATACAGACACGATGCTGCCAGAAGTGGCATTACAACGGATACTCTGGCTTCCCGTTTGCATCTTAACTGGATCTATAAACCGGTTCATGCTCCAAAACCTGCATGGTATCAACCCTCAGAAGAACTGGCAAGAATGCAGGACGATAACGCCTATTTTGTTACTGCAGCAGATGGTATAGCTTACTTCGGTTGTTCAGTTGATAACAAAGTATATGCGCTTGATATTCAAACAGGAGGAGAAAAGTGGGCCTTCTTTACCCAGGGACCAGTGAGGTTTGCACCAACTATCTATGAAGGAAATTTATATTTTGGATCAGATGATGGTTATGTGTACTGTCTCAAAGCCAAAAACGGAAAACTAATATGGAAATTCCTGGCCGGTCCAAACGATAAAAGACTGCTCGGAAATGAAAGGATGATATCACTCTGGCCGGTGAGAACAAGTGTATTGGTTGATAACGGGATTGTCTATTTTGGCGCCGGTATATTTCCTTATGAAGGACTTTATATTTGCGCTTTGGATGCCGGTAATGGTAGTATTATCTGGAAAAATGACAATATGGGTGACCGCTTATATGAGCTAAAATACAGCGGCATATCTCCTCATGGTTACCTGATAGCTTCTGATAGTATACTCTATGTGCCTTCAGGAAGATCAATGCCTGTTGCATTCAGCAAAACCAACGGAAAATTTCTTTATTACCTGGCACCCCAGGGGAAATCCGGTGGAACATGGGGATTGGTTTCAGATAATGCACTGATAGCAGGTGTCGAAAGGAATGGAATACCGGTAAAAACCTCCTATGATAAAACAGGAGAGAGAGAAGGCGACGTGTTTGCTTCGTTTGGGGGATCAGATATGGTTATTACTACCAGTATTGCCTGTGTGCTTACAGAGAAAGGAATTTATGCCATTGATAGAGTAAAATATCATACCATAAAAGAAGAACTGGATAGTATTGAGGAAAAACGAAGAGAACAGGGCGGTAATTTTTATAAATATAGTAATGTAATATTTGCTCATGTAACTCACACGGCAGGGCCGATGTATAATAATTATGTTGATATTGACCATCATGAACTTGATAAACAGTTTGATGAATTAACTCAATTACTTTTCAGGCTTGACAAAGAAGAAGAGGAATTAAAAGCTGCTGCTTCCAAATGGGAGTATTCAAGAGAGGATCTTAATGTTTTGATTTTTTCCGGTAATCAGGTATTTGTAGGCGGTGATAATATTGTAGTTGCATTAGATGCACAAACAGGGGAGGAGATATGGCAGGAAAAAACAGAAGGTCAGGCACTTGGGCTGGCTGTTTCTGATGGATGCCTGATTGTAAGTACTGATAAAGGAACTATTTACTGTTTTGGAGAAAAGAGACCTTCAGAAACAAAAACAGTGATTCCCAATATTATAGATAATCCTTATTCTTCGGGCAAATTGGCAAGTATCTATAAAAAGGCGGCCGAAAATATTTTATCGGAAACTGCTATAGATAAAGGCTACTGTCTGGTGCTTGATTGTGGCGAAGGTCAGCTTGTGTATGAACTTGCCAGGAATAGTGATATGCAAATTATAGGAATCGAAAATGATCAGAAAAAAATTAAAACTGCCAGGGAAAACCTCGATGCAGCCGGACTTTATGGCTCACGGGTGATAGTTGAAGACTGGAATATTTCAGATCTGCCGGATTATTTCGCCAATCTTATCGTATCTGGTAAATTGATAATATCGGGAGAGATATCCGGTTCATTTGAAGAGCTGTTTCGTGTTCTGAAACCCTGTGGCGGCATCATCTGTTTAGGTCAGCCCGAAGAGACAACAAATAAGATTTCAGAGGAGAAGTTAGTTGAATGGCTGAAAACCTCTAATGCTCCTGAACCTGAAATAACTACAGATAATGGTTTGTGGTCAAAGGTAACTCGTGGTAAACTGGAGGATTCCGGTAGCTGGGCCACTCTTTATGGAAATTCTGCCAATACCGGGTGTTCTGATGACATCCTGGTTAAAGCTCCCTTTCGTACTCTCTGGTTTGGAAAACCCGGACCTGAAAAGATGGTTGAAAGACATGCCAAGGCAATGTCGCCGGTAGCTAAGGATGGTCGTATGTTTATCCAGGGTGAAAATATCATAATGGCCTATGATTCATATAATGGAGTCCTGCTTTGGGAAAAGGAGATTCCGGGAGCCTACCGGGTTTATGCAGATGTTGATGGGGGAAATATGGCAATTGCTGAAAATGGATTGTTTGTTGCGGCTTATGACAAATGTTATCGATTAGATCCCGGATCAGGTGAAACATTACATATATATGATATTCCGGGATCTGCTGATGATAAACCACGCCGTTGGGCTTATGTGGCATCTGTAGGCAATACGCTTTTCGGTTCAGCTGCAATGCCTTTTGATCAGGATTATAATCAGATATGGACAAGCATGGTAAGGGATGATGGAACATGGAAAAACAGCGATGAAGTCGATCCGACCTATGCTGCTGCTCTTGGTTTTTACAGGATGAAATGCCCCTCTCCGGATAATATGGCTTTGACGGATTTTCAAAGAGGTTCTATAAAGTGGTCCTATATGACCGAATTTCCATTGTGGGATGGATCAAGAATGCGGCCAAATGAGGGTACTGATGACAGATTAATGTTCAGTGACGCAGTTTTTGCCATTGATACTGAAACAGGTAAAACAAAATGGATCTTCAGAGGAAAGAGAATAGCACATCTTACAATTTCTATGGAAAATGGTAATATCTTTTTTGCTGATGCTGCAGTCACAAAGCTCCATAAGGGAATGGCGATAAGAGAAAGACAAGAACTTATCAAACAGGGAAGATGGGAGGGATATAAAGATAAAGTAGCAGCAGAAGATATCGATGTGCGTTCGGTTATTGCCCTTGATGCATCAACAGGAGAAATTCAATGGCAAAAAGCTGCTGATTTGACCGGATGCGGAGGTAATGCTACAGCTTCAGCATATAAAGATGATATACTGCTTTTCTTTGGTAGTTACGGACTTCATGATAAGTGGAGGTTTCCAGAGGGACAAATAGAATGGCGTCGAATTACAGCTTTGTCTGCAAAAGATGGTAAGTTTATCTGGTCACGTCCGCTGAATTATATGGTTCGTCCTGTAATTGTGGGTGATGAGATCATAATAGAGCCCCGGGCATGTGATCTCTACACAGGGGATATCAAGATGCGTTTCCACCCGATTACAGGTAAGCAGGTTACATGGGAATTCCTCCGGCCTGACCACGGTTGTAATAATATCTCAGCTTCACCAAGCTGCCTTTTTTATCGCTCCGATGTCAGTGCTTTTTATGATTTGGAAAAAGACAGGGGGATCAATTATTATGGAGGAATAAGGCCTGGCTGCTGGATTAACATGATCCCTGCCAATGGCTTA
>JAUVKT010000101.1 GCA_030596125.1 Bacteroidales bacterium
TATATATACATATATCATGCCATATGTGTTATCAGGTTTAAATTGTCAGAGTGACTTGCAAAATTGTCAGATCAGACTGTTTATGGAACGTGACCGGTATGTCAATCCTGTTGTTATGTATGGTATATTTTTTCTTTGTTGCAACATGGGTATTAAGAAAACAGGCTGTACAGACAGAGCCTCAAAATGGTCTGTTTTTTTCATTATATAAAACAATTATATATAACAATTATATATAACACGGAATCAGGTATTTAAGTTTAGAAATATAATATCTTTGTAAATATTATTAGATACTCTTAATATTTTTGCATGGTTATTGATGAGCAATCATTAAAAATTTCAGGTATGAAGATAAAGAAGAATATTGCACTGAGTGAATCGGGGTTTGTATTTGACCCATCGACGGGTGATTCATACTCCCTGAATGAACAGGCGCAGGATATTGTAAGGCTAATGAATGAGGATAAGTCAGTTGAAGAGGTTTCAAAATTTATGACTGACGAATACGACATTGACAAAACCGCCTTTGAAAAGTATTATTATGACTTTATGGGGATGCTGAAACAGTATAGCCTTTTGGAAGAGGACGAATAATATGGGAAAGAAAAAGTTGACTATAGCTTTAACAGGCCTGAATAATACTGATAATCCGGGACCGGGTGTCCCTGTAATAAGGGGTATTCGTGAATCAGAATATTTTGACCCCAGGATTGTAGGCCTGGCTTATGAGAGTCTCGAACCAGGAATCTATATGCATGAGGTTGTTGACAAGACCTACAGGGTTCCCTATCCTTCGGAGGGATCTGATGTACTTGTTAACAGAGTGCTGGAGATAAACAAGCTGGAGAATATTGATGTTCTGATCCCTAACTTTGATGCCGAACTAATTGCTTTTATGAAAGCTGAAAAACAGTTAAAAGAGGCAGGTATCAGTACATTCCTTCCTGAGATGAAGCAATTTGCAGAGAGAGAGAAATCTGATCTTCCGGAGTTTGGAGAGAAATATAATATTAAAGTACCTTTTAGTAAAACGGTTACCAGTATAAAGGATTTTGAGGAGTTGGGGAGTGAATTTGAATATCCGGTGGTTATTAAGGGTAAATTTTATGATGCTTATATAGCACATAACCGCGACCAGGCCGTTGGCTTTTTTGCTAAAGTTAGTGCTAAGTGGGGTCTTCCGGTTATTGTTCAGGAGTATATTATAGGAACAGAGGTAAATGTGGTTGCTCTTGGAGATGGAAGAGGTAATACAATAGGGGCTGTTCCTATGCGAAAGTTATACATTACAGATAAAGGAAAAGGATGGGCAGGAGTATCTCTTGATGACAGGAAGATGCTGGATCTTGCCAGCAGGATAATCGGCGAAACTAAGTGGAAGGGTGGTATGGAAATTGAGCTGATCAGATCAGAGAAAAATGAATTATTTCTGATAGAGATAAATCCAAGGTTACCTGCCTGGGTTTACCTGGCAGTAGGTGCCGGGCAAAATATGCCCGAGGCACTTGTCAGACTGGCTCTTGGAGAGAATGTTAAGCCTTTCGAAAAATATGAAGTCGGTAAGATGTTTATTCGTTATTCATACGATATGATAACTGATATGTCAGAATTTGAAAAACTTTCAATGAACGGAGAATTATAAAGATTTTATTATGAAGAGACAATTTGAAAGACCATATATTAAGAAACTTAAAGCGGGTATGCCCAGTAAATTCGGCATGCCGGTACATACCGATCCTATTACTCATATCGACGATGTTTCAGTTACCGGATTAATTGAGGATTTTGGTTCTCCACTGTTCGTGATCTCAGAGTCTACAATACGCAATACGTATAATGAGGCGTATGATGCATTTAAGAGCAGGTATCCAAAAGTGCAATTTGCGTGGTCATACAAGACCAATTATCTCGATGCCGTTTGTAAAGTATTTCATAGCGAAGGATCCTGGGCAGAGGTTGTTTCAGGTTTTGAGTATGATAAAGCAATACGTAACGGAGTGAAAGGGTCACAGATAGTTTTTAATGGTCCTGACAAATCAGACGAAGATCTGGAGAAAGCGACCCGTAACAATTCGCTTATACATATTGATCATTTCGATGAGTTATATTCACTTATCTCCGTAGCGGAGAAAATAGACAAGGTACCCAAGGTTGCCATAAGGGTTAATATGGATACCGGTGTTTATCCTATGTGGGACAGGTTCGGTTTTAATTATGAGAATGGTGATGCATGGGATGCTATTAACCGGATAATGATGAGTGATAAGCTTGAGCTGATAGGGTTACACACTCATATCGGAACATATATGCTTGCTGCCAATGCTTATGGGATAGCTACTGCTAAACTGGCAGATCTGGCTTTCAGGATCGAGAGAAAATATGATATTTCCCTTAAATATATTGATTTGGGTGGTGGCTTTGCATCGAAAAATACTCTTAAAGGGGCCTACCTTCCCGGAAAGGATACTGTTCCGTCATTTGATGATTATGCTGAGGCAATCACCGGCGCTTTGATAAATTCGGAGATCAATCCATCCAGACTGCCTATGTTAATCCTTGAAACAGGAAGAGCATTGATTGATGATGCTGGGTACCTGCTTGGTACGGTGCTGGCAAATAAGCGGCTTTCAGATGGAAGACGTTCTACTGTTGTAGATACAGGTGTTAACCTGCTCTTTACATCATTCTGGTATGACCATGAGTTCTATCCTGCTAAACAAACTTCAGACCACCTGGAGGAGACCAGTATATATGGACCACTCTGTATGAATATTGATATACTAAGGGAGGCTATTGCTTTCCCCCTGCTGAAGAAAGGAGATAATTTTGTAATTAAACGTATAGGGGCTTACAATATGACCCAGTGGATGCAGTTTATTACAATGAGACCACGGGTAGTAATGATCGATTTGAATAACGAGGTGCATAAAATAAGGGAGTTGGAAACTCTGGATACAATAGTATTGAATGAGAGTGTCCCGAAACATTTACAGAAGTAAAAATGTCAGGAGACGTTAAACTTTTTTTCAAAAGTCTGCTAAACAGCTATTCCCAGATTTTCTTTTCTGATAGCCGGATTTTTTCAATTTTGCTTCTGCTTGTCTCATTTGCAGATATCTATGCAGGAATATTTGGACTTATTGCTGTATTGGTAACAAACCTCCTGGGTTTTGCAATGGGTTTTGATAAGAAAACCGTGGCAAAAGGACTTTATGGGTTTAACAGTCTTCTCGTAGGTCTTGGTTTAGGCATATATTTCCAGCCAGGACCGGTAATGATACTCATTATTATTTTGGCTTCGGTTCTTACTCTTTTTGTCTCGGTAACCCTACAGGGTGTTATTGGCAAATATGGACTTCCATACCTGAGCATCCCCTTTATTATCGGAGCATGGATTGTAACACTTGCGACCAGGGAATTTACATCACTCGGAATCAGTGAGAGAGGTATATTTACATTTAACGAACTATATACGCTGGGTGGAAGCACAATGGTTCAGCTATATGACTGGTGGAACGGTATTGAATTTGCCAGGGCGCTCAAGATATATTTTATAAGCCTGGGTGCTATCCTGTTTCAGTATAATATTTTAGCAGGGATAATAATTTCGATAGGTTTGTTGCTTCATTCTCGCATCTCATTTACATTATCCCTATTAGGTTTTTTTACTGCATACCTCTTTTATGAGATCACAGGGGCAGATATCTCTGACCTGAACTACAGCTATATTGGTTTTAACTATATTCTTACATCTATCGCTATTGGCGGATTTTTTATCATCCCCTCATGGCGGTCTTATCTGTGGGTAGTCTTGCTTGTTCCATTGGTTGCTATTCTCACTATCAGTCTTTCATCTGTGTTTATAGTCTTTAGCTTACCGGTATATGCTTTGCCATTTAATATTGTTGTACTGCTGTTTTTGTATGTGCTTAAATTCAGGTTAACGCCATCAGTTGATCTTGCAGAAGTAATAATTCAGCAGAATACTCCCGAAAAGAATCTCTATTCATTTAAGAATGACATTGTCAGATTCAGACATGGACTGACCTCAATAAAGCTTCCGTTCTTCGGAACATGGGAGGTGTCGCAGGCTCATAACGGGGAGCATACCCATAAGGGAGAATGGAAGCATGCCTGGGACTTTATTATTTCCGATAAGAACAGTTCACAGTACAGGAATGATGGAGATAATCTAATCGACTATTATTGTTATAACAAACCTGTGATTGCTCCTGCTGACGGCATCATCGAAAATGTAACGGATAGTATCCCGGATAATATAATCGGACAGGCAAATATCAGGGAGAACTGGGGCAACACTATTGTAATAAAGCATGGTGATTATCTCTATTCTTCATTGAGCCATCTTGTTCCTGACTCGATTACCATTAAGGAGGGAGAAAAGGTGAGGGAAGGTGATATTATTGCAAGATGCGGTAATTCGGGCCGTTCTCCATATCCACATCTTCATTTTCAGCTTCAGACTACTCCTTATATTGGTTCGCGTACACTTGAATATCCGATCAGCTATTACATTCAGAAAAACAAAGAGACTTTTGATCTCCATAACTTCAGCTTTCCTGTGAAAGAGGAAAAGATTTCCAATATTGAAGTAAACGACCTGCTTGTTAATGCCTTTAATCTTATCCCTGGGAAATCGTTGATATTTAACGTTACCTATAATAATAAACAGTTTATAGAGGAGTGGGGTGTGTTTACAGATGAATATAATAATGCATTTATTAAATGTTTGCGCTGCGGATCGGTTGCATATTTTGAGAATGATGGTAACATGTTAATGTTCAGACATTACGAGGGTCGTAAGGACAATCTTTTATATTGGTTCTATATGTCACTGTATAAAGTGCAGCAGGGATATTATCATAAAATGGAAGTTAAGGATGATTATCCGCTTAATCTCTTTTTCAGGAAATGGGTACTGATCCTCCAGGATTTTGTTGCTCCTTTTGTAATGATATTAAGATCATCATACACAATTCAATATTACAGTATCGACAGTGAGATTTCACCCGGTAGTATAGAATTGAGATCATCAGCAACTAACAGGGTCGGACGAAAAAAGATAAGAGAGATAAACAGTGCTATTGGCATTGATGTGAAAGGGGTAAAAAGTATTAATATAACAGGAAAGAGAATAAAGATTAAAGCTGAATGTCAAGATCAATAATTATTTCAGGTCTGTTTATGTTATTTACCATTGGGCTATATCCGCAGGATCGGAATAGCTTCAGGTATAATGATAGTCTGACCTATAAACAATATATCGATAAAAGGTGGGATGATCTTTCTGTTTCTGCCATGGAGGCTATAAATACAGGCCACGACTATTATTATATGAGAATTCGGATGGGGATAAGCCTTTATGAAAGAAAAAGATATCTTCAGGCTATTCATCATTTCAGAAAAGCATTGGAATTTAATAACGGGGATCAGGTTGCACAGGAGTATCTGTTTTATTGTTACCTTTTTTCAGGTAAATTACTCAATGCCTATGCAGTGGGTGATGGGTTTTCAACAGCTACTGTAAAAAAGACAGGGATATACCAGTATGATGCTAACAGAATCTCAGTTGGTTTTATGTATAATAATAGTATGTCGGATGACCTGATAGCCGATTATACCTCATTGAACGGATATGGCGACCAGGGTAACCTAATTATTCCAAAGTCATTCACTAACTTCGGGATATCACTTTCACATAAATTGAACAACACTGTCTCCCTGTTTCACTCCCTTTCTCACATGAAAAAGGAGAATCTGTTAACCTATAATGACGGAACCCTCTCTGTTGACAACTATGAGCAGAGGGTAATCCAGTATCAATACTATATTTCATTGAGTATAAGTAACGATAAGGGGTTGGTTGTTTCTCCTGCTATTAATTACCTTTACTCAAACTATTCACTGCTATATATTGATGGTGCCGGAATGAACCCCACGGCCTATACTTATAAAGTAACAGAACATAATTTTGTATCGAGTCTCTCTTTTAACCAGAACATGGGCTTAGTGGATATTGGTACATCTTTCGGTTACACATACCTTAACAGGATGAATAACCTTCAGGGTAGCGCTGAATTGCTATTCAGACCTTTAGCCAATAATAATCTTTATTTTGGTTTAACAATGAATTATCTGACTACCGAAATAGAGAACGAGTGGGAGGGGGGGGCGGTTTATGAAGGACTTATGGGTTTTTCTTTTGCTGAAAAAGTATGGCTCGACCTGACTGTTCTGTATGGTGGATTGAAAAATTTTACCGACAGAAATGGATTTATTGCATATAATGGAATTAACGATATAGATTATATTGTAAAGGCAGATATTACGATCCCATTCAGTAACTCGGGAGTTTGGCTCTATCTTGGAGGCAGATATTTCATGGAGTATACTTCATTCCTTGAAGAAGGATTAACATATAGTAAAATAGAAAACAACAGTATTAATTCAATTTCAATATCAGGAGGATTGTCATGGACATTTTAAAACGAATTTTATTTTACGGATTTTTTTCGGTTTTTGCTTTATTGATAGGTTCATCAGTCAACGGGCAGAGTTTTGTTGAAAAGAAAGATGCTTTTCAGAAGAGTTATATTCAGGAGGCGACAGGAGGGTATATAGACGCAGTAAATACGCTAAAGAAGGTATATGATGAAAAATCATACGAGATAAATCTGAGATTAGGTTGGCTTACTTATCTTTCAGGCAGTTTTACCGAATCCAAAGCCTATTATAATAATGCTATCTCAATAATGCCCTATGCGATTGAACCAAGATATGGGTATGTTTATCCTGCTGCAGCCATGGGGAACTGGTCGGAAGTGATCAGTCAGTATAAAAAGATACTGGAGATCACCCCTAATAATTCAATCGCCATGCATCGATTGGGCCTTATCTACTACGGGCGTGAAGATTATGATAAAGCATTGCTCCTGTTTTCAAAGGTTGTGAATCTATATCCTTTTGATTATGACGGATTAAGTATGCTTGCCTGGACTAACTACCGGATGGGAAAGACAAGGGAAGCAAAAATCCTGTTCCGGAAGGCTCTTTTACATACACCTAATGGCACTTCTGCTCTTGAAGGGCTGGATCTTCTAAAGTAATTCTGCAGTCTTCAGTCCTCAATTCGATTTACTAATTAACTCAAGTTGTTGTTTATTACTGAATTGAACACAGATATTTTATCTTTATCCGTGTCATTCGTGTCATCCCTGCCCGTTCCGTTCAGGCGGGCGTGTTCTATTTTTTCTCATTTGTGAGTTGTCCCAACTTGGATTAATTATTATTTACTACTTTTTCCAATCTTCCATTATTTTGAATAAAAAAGAGATGTTATTCCTTGTAATTTGGGTTAAAATCATGCAAATTGCAGAATAACCTTTCGTACTTTTTTTGATGAAATATTCACCATCAAAGAAGATGGATTTTATAAGATAAATTACATTTAATATTTGCCCAAAATGGAAAGTAAAAAAACAGGCAGGAGAGGTTTTCTAAAAAAATCTATAGCAGCTTCCCTGGCAATTACAGTAATACCAAGATATGTCATGGGGGGAAATGGTTATACTCCGCCCAGTGATCAGTTAACTAAAGGGATAATTGGTGTCGGAGGTATGGGTAGGGGGCATATTCCCTATGAGGGAACCCGGGTAGTGGCTGTTTGTGATGT
>JAUVKT010000051.1 GCA_030596125.1 Bacteroidales bacterium
GAAAGGAAGAATTGAAAAATTCAACTGGGGAGAGGAACTGAAAGTCTTCAGCACAAACCGCCGCAAATTCAAACATGAGAGGTTCAGGTACAAAATGGTTACCTTTTTTGAAAACAGAATATTCAAAAGACCAATATTTGCTTTTCAGAACTATATCATCCTAAAAGGGAAATAGCCCCTTTGCCAATCTATATGGACTTTTCTGATGATATAACAAAATCCCTTGATATCCTTACACAAGGGGGAATAATTCTCTATCCTACCGACACTATCTGGGGACTGGGTTGTGACGCCACTAATGAAAAAGCAGTTGCAAGGTTATACAGACTAAAAAAGAGGGAGGACACCCGGAACATGCTGATATTGGTTGAAAATCAGAATTTTATTCTGCAATATGTAAGAGAGGTCCCGGATATTGCATGGGACCTGATCGAGGCATCAGACAAACCCCTAACAATAATATATCCCGGAGCTAAAAATCTGGCTGCCAACCTAATTGCAGAAGATGGATCTGTCGGTATTCGGATGGTTAATGATTCGTTCTGCTCTGAACTAATAAAACGATTTCGCAAGCCATTGGTCTCTACATCTGCAAATATCAGCAGGAAACCCTCACCTTCGGGGTTTCCGGATATTGATGATAAAATAAAAAATGCAGTTGACTATATCGTAAGGTGGAGACAGGACGATACAGAAAATAAAAGTGTCTCTTCAATTATTAAACTTGATACCAATGGCCGGTTTAATATAATCAGGCATTAGACTTCATTCAGAACTTTCTTACTTTCCCCGATCCTGAAATTCTGGCATCTACTCGTTGAGCATCTCCTTTATAATAGATGTTTCCGCTCCCTGAAACACTAGCCTCAAGATCACCCTCAACCCAACACCTGCAGCTGCCACTTCCCGAAATATGTACTTCCAACTCTTCCATCCTGAACTCTTCACCATTAAAACTGCCTGATCCGCTTATAGATACCTCCGCTGGATCCTTAGCAAAACCCTTAATTCTGATATCCCCTGATCCGGATATACTGCATTCTATCCCTTCAACCTTAAGATCATTCAGTAATACCTTTCCGCTACCACTGACACTTATGTCAATATCACCTGCATTAACAGGACCATTTGCTTCGAGCTTTCCCGATCCCGATACTGAAAGTCCGTCAATCTCAGGCATGGTAATATAAACTGTTACCTTCTCATTTCTCATTATCCTCCAGTTGGTTTTTCGGATAACCAGACGCCCGTTTTTAACTTCTGTTTCAATCACTTCGAGAAGATCCTTGTCGCCTTCAAGCTCTACACTGAAATTATTTCCCTGTTTTAGAAAAAGTTCCCCTGCAGCGCCAAATGATAAGGCTGTGAAGCCGTCAACATCCCTCTTTTGTCTGTCCTGAGCTGATCCTGCAGATGACACAAGAAGAGCCAAAATGATAATTGTCAGATTTCTTTTCATAATTAGTAGAGTTATTTTTGGTTTTTATGTTTTGCAGTATAAAGACGTGATTATTCCCATATCGCTGCAAAATGGAGTTAAGATTTTTATAGGTTAACCAAATCTATTCCTTCAGGCATGTCAAGTATAAGAAGTTTTTTTCTGTCATCGGTGGTGATGATCCAATCATCATTATAAGGGATCAGTATCTCTTCACCTGTTACCGGCTCAACAACGAGCATTACCTGCATAGGGTAAGACACAATCTTAGTAATCGTTCCTATCTCCTGATTATCGGAGTTAAGGATCCGGTACCCTGTTAAAAAAATTGGAGTGGAATTATCGGTAATATCGGGGGTGCTTCGGCCCGGTACAAAAACATCACAACCAACAAACTCTTTTACCCTGGAATCGGAGGTGTAATCCTGGAACTGCAGGTGCAATGTTCCGGAATTTACATAGTTAATGCTATTAATAAAAAAAGGAACCTGTATTCCCTCTACCATGACGAATACCAATTCCTCTTTTTCAATCTCTTTCGAAAACTGTTTTTCAATCCTGATTACCAATTCACCCTGAAAACCAAGTGTTTTGATAATCTTTCCGAGCAGTATTAACTCAATATTTTTCACGGGACCTCCCGCCTTTGAATTATTCCTTTGTCTCTTTTTCTTCAGTCTTCTCCTCAGTAGCCTCTTTAGCCTCTTCTGACTTTCCAGCCTCTACTGCTTCTTCAGCTTTTTCCTCCACAGCCTCTTCAGCCTTTTCCTCTACAGCTTCTACAGCTTCTTCAGTCTCCTCCTCCACAGCTTCTACAGCCTCTTCTGCCTTTTCCTCTACAGCCTCTACTGCCTCTCCTGGCATTTTGGCCTTTGCAGCCTCATCGGTCTCTAAAGTTTTCTTCTCGTCAACCTTTTCAACTTTTTCAGCCTCTTCAGCCTTCTTCGCTTCAGCCTTTTCAGCCTTTTCAGCCTCTTCAGCCTTCGTCTCCTCCTCTGCCAGATCAGATATCTTTTTAGCAATATCTGCTGCCCGTGCTTCATTGATCAACTTTTCAGCTTCAAGACGTTTGTTTTTGTCGTCTTCCTGAGATTTTTCGATTCCTGCTTTTTTGGCCTCAACTTCATTCTCTTTTCCTTTCAGCCACAACTGAAATCTTTTCTCAGCTTCCTCTTCATTGAACGCACCTTTTTTAACACCCTCAAGGAGATGCTTCTTTAGTAATACACCCTTATAAGATAAGATAGCCCTACATGTTTCAGAAGGTTGCGCGCCCTTTTGCAGCCAATCCAGTGCTTTATCAAAATTTAATTCGATAGTTGCAGGATCAGTATTGGGATTGTATATACCCAGTTTTTCAATAAAACGGCCATCCCGTGGCGCTCTGCTATCTGCCACTATAATGTGGTAAAAGGCCTTCTTTTTGCGGCCTTTCCTAGATAATCTGATTTTTACTGCCATTTGTTACGCATTAATTATTCTTACTTATAAAATTTGTGGCTGCAAAGATACGATTTAATACATTAAAGGCAAACGATAGGAAAAGAGAAACACTATGATATATATAGAAATTTTTCTGTCCTAAATATTTTCACTCATTACCTGCTATAAATTTTATAATACAGTGCAAATGAATAAGATAATAAATAGTTAAATAATTATAATATTTTGGGACACGGCTTGTCTGATTTTTGCCTATTTTTATCTCCCCTGCCGGGCCAGCAGGTATATACATAAAAACCCTGAATTATTCATTTGTTTATGAGCAACTTCATCCATCTTCACCTGCATACTCAGTACTCAATTCTTGATGGTGCAACAAAAATAAGTGAGATGATGAAGACAGCATCCAGGCTGGGAATGGAAGCTGTAGCAATAACTGATCATGGAAATATGTTTGGTGCAAAAGAATTTCACAACCAGGCCAAAGCTAATAACATCAAACCTATTATCGGTTGTGAAACGTATGTTGCCCGAAGGTCGATGGCCGAAAATTCTACCAAAGACGACCGGTCAGGTAATCATCTTATTTTGCTGGCCAAAAACCATACCGGATACAAAAATCTGGTAAAGCTTATATCTCTCTCCTGGACAAAAGGGTTTTACTACAAACCACGAATAGACAAAAATATTTTACGCCATTACAGCGAAGGGCTGATTGCAACAGCTGCCTGTATTGCAGGTGAAATTCCCTCAGCTATTCTAAACGGAAACATCAACAAAGCTGCTGAAACAATTGAGGAGTTTAAAGATATATTCGGGGATGATTTTTACCTTGAAGTACAGAGACATAAAACAGGAATTCCTCAATTTGATAACGACACACTTGCAAAACAGAATAAGGTCTTTAAGGCATACAGGGACCTGTCGGAGAAACACAACGTAAAAATTATTGCCACAAATGATGTTCATTTTCTCAAAGCCATTGATGCAGAGGCTCATGACCGGTTGATTTGTCTCAATACCGGTAAGGACCTTGATGATCCCAACAGGCTCCGCTACACAAAGCAGGAGTACTTCAAGACCGAAGAGGAGATGAGAGAACTTTTCAGTGATTTTCCTGCAGCAGTTGATAACACAATGGATATAGCCCGGAAAATAGAATTCTACGAGCTTAACCACGATCCCATAATGCCTGATTTTCCTACACCTGACGGGTTTGAAACCAAGGATAAATATCTCAAGCACATTACCTATGAAGGTGCAAAAAAAAGATGGGATGATATAACTGATGAGATTAAGGACAGGCTCGATTTTGAACTGTCCACAATTGAGAATATGGGTTACCCGGGCTACTTCCTCATTGTACATGACTTCCTGAATGCAGCCCGTGAAATGGGAGTATCAGTTGGTCCCGGAAGGGGATCAGCTGCGGGATCGGCAGTTGCATACGCACTTAAGATAACCGATATTGATCCGATAAAATATAATCTTCTGTTTGAGAGGTTCCTGAACCCCGACAGGATTTCAATGCCTGATATTGATATTGACTTTGATGAGGAAGGCAGAGATCTGGTACTTAAATATGTAGTTGATAAATATGGTCATGACAGGGTAGCTCATATAATTACCTTTGGCACCATGGCTGCAAAAATGGCTATCCGGGATGTGGCAAGGGTACAGAACCTTCCCCTGTCGGATGCTGACAGACTGGCCAAACTGATACCCGACAAGCCAGGAACAACATTTGCCAAGGCATACACAGAGGTTAAAGAACTGGTTAAGGAGCGGGACTCAGGAAATCCTCTTATTTCACAAACTCTGCAATATGCCGAAGCCCTTGAAGGGTCTGTACGCCATACAGGAGTCCATGCATGCGGGATAATTATCGGCAAAGATCCTCTCGATGAATATATTCCAATAAGTGTTGCCAAAGATGCCAATCTGTTTGTTACCCAGTTCGACGGTAGTCATGTCGAATCGGTTGGGCTCCTCAAAATGGACTTCCTTGGATTAAAAACACTTTCGATAATTAAAGATGCCTTAGAAAATATCAGGTTGTCAAAAGGAGTTGAAATTGATATAGATAATATCCCACTTGATGATGAAGCAACATTTCATCTCTACAGTGCAGGTGAAACTACAGCTCTTTTTCAGTTTGAATCGGACGGGATGAAGAAGCATCTCAAAGAGCTGAAACCCAACCGCTTTGAAGACCTGATAGCCATGAATGCCCTTTACCGGCCAGGACCAATGGAATATATTCCAAAATTTATCCGGAGGAAGCATGGACTGGAAGAGATCGACTACCCCCTTCCGTTAATGGAGAAGCATCTGAAAGATACATACGGAATAACTGTTTACCAGGAACAGGTGATGTTGCTTTCGCAAGATCTGGCCGGTTTCACCAAGGGTGAAGCCGACTCTCTCAGAAAGGCAATGGGGAAAAAGAAAAAGGACATAATGGATCAGCTCAGGGTTAAATTCTTTGAGGGATGTGCAAAAAACGGACATGATCCAAAAATTATTGAACATATATGGTCCGACTGGGAATCATTCGCCCAATATGCTTTCAATAAATCACACTCTACCTGTTACGCTTATATCTCATATCAGACTGCATATCTTAAAGCACACTACCCTGCCCACTTTATAGCTGCTGTGCTAAGCCGTAATATCAGCGACATAAAGAAACTTACCACCTTTATGGATGAAGCACGGCGTATGGGAATAGAAGTGATGGGGCCGGATGTAAATGAGAGTTACATTAAATTCACCGTCAGCAGTAAGGGTTATATAAGGTTTGGCCTTGGAGCTATTAAGGGTGTAGGAGAGGCAGCGGTGCTCGGTTTGATTGAGGAGAGGGAAAAAAATGGTCCTTTTACCTCTATATATGATTTCGTTGAACGGGTTAATCTTAACTCTCTCAACAAGAAAACCATGGAAGCAATGGCTCTTGGCGGTGCATTCGACTGTTTTGTTGATCTTAACAGGGCTCAGTTCTTTGCAGAAAACCATAAAGGCGAAAGCTTTATCGAGAATCTGATAAAGTATGGCAACAGGGTCAGAGCAGAGAAAGATACTGCCCAGCAATCTCTTTTTGGAGAATCAGACGGATTTGAAGTTGTCAGACCGGCTGCCTCCGATTGTGCAGAATGGCCCAAACTCGAGAAGCTAAACAAGGAAAGAGAGGTAATAGGTATTTTTCTATCGGCTCATCCCCTTGATGACTTCAGACTGGAGATGAAAACATTCTGCAACGTAACCCTTAGCAACCTTAACCAACTCGAAAACTATCTGGGCAAGGAGGTTTCGATAGCAGGAATGGTCACCGAAGCAAGGAGTGGAACAAGCAAAAACGGTAAACCATTTGGCTCTCTTATACTACAGGATTATACCGACAGCTACCGCTTTATACTCTTTGATAAGGATTATGTTGAACATAGTAAATATTTCACTCCAGGGTATTTTTTGTTCATCAGGGGTAAAGTTCAGAAAAGAAGATTCAGAGAGGATGAACTGGAAATAAGAATATCTTCGATAATGCTTTTAACAAGCGTAAGGGATGAGTTGATAAAAAGTTTCAGCCTGATAATCCCTGTTGATCTTCTGAACGAAGAACTGATTACAGAAGTCAAATCACTCCTGCTAAACAACAGAGGTAACAGTGAGCTTCGCTTTATTATTGCCGATCCAGGCGAAAAAATTAATCTGTCACTCTTTTCCAGAACAGTCAGAATACAGGTAAATAACAATATTAGTAGATTTTTGGATAGTCATCCCCAAATTAATTTTAAAGTAAATTAACTACCTTTGTCAATAATTTTATACCAAATTAAAAACCCTCTTCACTATGGCATTACATGTAAACGACACCAACTTTGATGAGATAGTAATAAACTCCGATAAACCCGTTATGGTTGATTTCTGGGCTGAATGGTGTGGCCCCTGTAGAATGATAGCCCCCTTTGTTGAAGAGATGTCAACAGAATTTGAAGGCAAGGCTGTAATTGTAAAATGTGATGTAGATTCCAGCCCTGGCGTAGCTCAGAGATTCGGTATTCGTAATATTCCCACTACTCTGTTCTTCAAGGATGGTAATGTTGTCGATAAACAGGTAGGTGCTGTTCCAAAAACTAACTTTGTTTCCAAACTGGAAATCCTGCTATAAAATAATTTTTGTCAATAAAAGGCCGTCCTTTTTCGGGCGGCCTTTTTTATAAAACCGACGTATGAAGATATCTGTATTCGCAGCATCAAGCAGTAAAATTAAAGATATATACTTTGAGGCGGCATCCACTCTCGGAAAGATTATTGCTTCATCAGGACATGAAGTGGTATTTGGTGGCGGAGGAATTGGTCTGATGGGTGCACTTTCAGATGGAGCCCTCTCTGAAGGAGGAAAAGTTACAGGTGTTATACCGGAGTTCATGATAAAAAACGGATGGGGACATCCCCGAATTACCAGGATGATAATAACTGAAGACATGAACAGCCGTAAGAAGAAGATATTTGAAATATCCGATGCTGTTATTGCACTTCCGGGAGGGGTAGGAACCCTTGAGGAACTTACTGAGGCTATTACACTTAAGCAACTGGGCAAATTCAAAGGCCCGGTTATCATACTTAACACTGACAATTTTTATGACCCTCTCCTTAGCTTCCTTGATCACCTTATAGCCGAAAGTTTTATGCGTGAAGAACACAGGGGAATATGGAAAGTTGTTAAATATCCTGAAGAGGCCATGGAGGCAATAAAGAAATACAAAGGATGGATGGACAATCCCGTAAAAATAGCGCGGATATAGTTATGGTATCTTTGTTCCGATAATCAGAATATCATCAATCTGTGTCTGCTCTCCCCTCCAGTCATCAATTACCTTAATCAGATATTCCTTCTGCTCAACTACCGGCATTCTGTATATCTTGCCAAATTCGTTTTTCAGATTCACCGATTTGAACTTCTTAAGATCAGGGCCGCCAAACTGATCTGCATACCCATCTGAGAAGATATAGAGCATATCTCCGGCTTGAACATCAACTATAACGTTAGTAAATTTTTTCTGTCCTCTCTGAGCCATTCCTATAGGAAACCTGTCGGCCTTAATAGTGCGTATCTCACCTTTCCTGACCAATACGAGAGGATTATATGCCCCGGCAAATTCTATCTTCATATTTGGTTTGTCATAAGCAATAAGAGCAAGGTCCATTCCATCATTAATAACCTTTTCACCTCTCTGAAGCAGTGATTTTGTCACCTCAATATTCAACTGATCTAAGATTGCAGACGGCCTGGTAATACCATACTCCCTTACTATCTTGGTCAGTGAATTATATCCTATTATAGACATAAAAGCCCCGGGAACACCATGTCCGGTGCAATCAACAGCAGCAATAAACTGCTTGTCTCCATTGTCATATGTCCAGTAAAAGTCACCACTTACAATATCTTTTGGAAGAAAAAGTACAAATGTTTCATTAAAGCTATCTTCCGGTGGTAACATTGCCATCTGGATCCTTTCTGCATAACGGATACTGGCTGTGATATCCCTGTTCTTTTCCTCAATCTCAAGACTCTTCTGCACCACTTCAGCCGTCCTCTCCTCAACCCTCTCTTCAAGTATCTGTTTCTCAATAATCAGATTTTTTTCACGAACTCTGATATATCCCCATGTTGCTATTAATAAAGCAATAACTACTGAAACTATAAACAGTGGATTGTAGTAGAATGGCGGACGGATTGCAAATGAGTATGTTACAGGGTCTTTATTCCATACTCCATCACTGTTAAGTGCCTTTACCATAATTGTGTATTTCCCGGGAGAGAGACCAGAGTAAATTGCTCTGGTTTGATCTGTTTCGGGTCGCCAGTCAGGTTCTGCCCCCTGCAGCATCACCTTGTACTTTACCGCACCGGGATTTGTGAGACAAATACTATAGTAGTCGAAAACTAACGACTTCTCTTTATACGATAATCTGAGACCATCTTTCATCTCTGTGGGCTCAAGATTTACCATCATTGCTTTAATATGAGTTAAAGGCTCAATACACTGGCCAGGTATAAGATCCGGCTTAAGGCATGTTACTCCATTAACTGTTCCAAACCACATTTGTCCTGACTTATCCCTGATACAGGCATTAGGATTGGTTTGAATACCCTTAAACCCATTTTGGGCAGTATAAGTATTTATGTTTTCATTGGAAAGGTTATACCTGTTAAGTCCGAAATTAGTACCTATGTATAAATAACCATTGTTATCAGGTTGTAGTAATTTGATATCGTTGGATAAAAGTCCATCCCTGTCTGTAATATGTTTAATGACCGTATCATTTTGTATTGCAAGAACTCCATATGTTGTGCCAAGCCAGATTATCCCGTCAGGAGTTTGTGTTATCGTTGTCGGGGAAAGATCATACCCAAAGTCAATTATCCCGAACGCTCCTGTTTTTGGGTTATAACGTGATAATCCATTTCTTAACATAGTTCCGATCCATACGTATCCTTCATTATCAACAAACAGGGAAGTTATTTCATTGCCCGATAAACCATTTATCTGGGTGTACCGAATACCTTCCTTAATAGATGTACTCCATACACCAACTCCCTCATGTGTACCTATCCAGAGATTGTTCTCATGGTCAACAACCATTGCAGTAACAATAAGGTCCTGGTAAAGAGTCTCGTTTATCCTCTCCTCTGAAGTAAAACTATTATTCGAGAACATGTACCTGAATATTCCGCTTCCATTTGTACCAACCCATATATTGCCATCAAGGTCATTTCTGATTGCTGTAACATCTCTTCCGATAGAATGAGACTCTTCATTATAAGACCACGAGATCCTGCTTTCCGGGTCATAGATTGTAATACCATCATAATTCCCAAACCAGAGCCTGGAAAATTTATCCTCGTTAATAGCTGTGATATTCTTGCTTGAAAAAAGGCGGTCTGAGTCGTAATTGACAAAATGGTCTCCCTTAAATATATTTAATCCGTTTTTCTGACTTGCTATCAGCATATTACCTTCACGATCCTCAAGAAGACATCTTACAGACATTGCTTCAAGACCATTTTTATTATTATAGTTCTGGATCTGACCATTATCGAATACAGAAATTCCTCCACCAAATGTCCCTACCCAGATTCTTCCTTTTGAATCCTCCGTTATATAGCTTACCCAGTTATTGGCCAGACCATCACGTATATCATAAACACTTATTTTACCTGTTGCCCCTTCCATCTTATAAAGTCCGCCATGGTAAGTACCAAACCATCGGTTGCCATGGCTGTCTTCAAACATCACGATTGTATTAAAATAGCTTGTCATACCTTCGGGCCGGTATGGACCAAACCTGTCCTCTTCGGGCAGGTACATCTTGACACCAACATCTGCTATACAATATAAAACTCCTGCCGGATCGATATAGGAGTTTGAAACCTGGTCGCTAAGTCCCTCTCTCCCCCTGTACTGCCTGATATCTGAAAATGTATTGGCTTCTCCTTCAAAAATGGCTGAAAAAACACCATTAAGGCTCGTAGTAAACCAGAGTCTGTTGTTATATTCCTGGATGCTGGTAATATCACCTGTGATTTCGAGAGTATCAAAATCGACCATTTTAAAAACTGATCCGTCATAATATGTTAACCCTCCGTCAAGATGACCGAACCAGATAAAACCCCTGCTATCTTCAAGAATACTGTAAACTCCCCCCTGCGGCAAACCGTCATTAATTGAGATGTTCTCCATTACCTGTCCATCGAACCTGGTAAGTCCACTCTCGGTACCCAGCCATATATAATCATTCCTGTCCTGAATAACCTTATACACTTTTGATGAGCTCAGTCCTTCACTAACACTATATTTATAAAAAGAGAATGTCTGTCCTGACATCGAAAGAACGGATACTGCAAAAATAAAGATCACCTGGCATGTTAGCCTGATGATCCTCTTAAAGGTGACAAAATAATTAAAACACATTGTTATTTATTTGGCTATAAAGAAGAACGTTCCGTTTTCATCTCTCAAACCGGCTATCTTACCGAATTTTGGTTTTTGCTGATTATTATTGGTTACTGCCATGGTAACCTTGAAAACGATCTCCTCAATAGGAACACAGGCATTAGGATTACTTGTAAGTGCTGTTGCAAAAGTACGTGTGAACTGGGAATCGTCAACTGCCAGTTCATTCCCTGCTGATGAGAATACCTGTGATGATTTAAACTGTGTTGCCTCCCAGTCGTCACAACTTCTTATCGTAGGAGTAGAGCGCATTGCAGTATAGAAACTGGGCCCTGATTCACAGGCATCAGTTATTACCAGAGTATGGGTAAGATAGTTTACATAGGGCTCCATGGCTGCCCGTAGTGAATTGATATTAAAATAGGTAAATTCATCATCACGTTTTGCATCAACAGGAATCCAGTAACCTACGTCATTCACAAATTTACCATGACCTGCATACCATACAAGTAATGACTTAACCTGGTTACTCCTGATCATATCCCTCAGTTCTATTGAAAAGAATTTCTCCATCTCAACCTTAGTAAGGTCTTTTTTGTGAATAATATTATGGATCTGGTAATTAGTAAGAGCCCTCTTCATCAGGTTAATATCCTTAACCGGGCCATCAAGACTGGCAAATGTTGAATAGTTTGAATTCTCCACAAATATAACCCAGGTTTTACCCATCGGGTTATCGGCATTTATGGCGGCTCCCTCCCTGTTAAGCCTGAACTCCTTAATCTGCCTGTTCCCAAAAATATCTTCAGCAACCACTGTAATCTTTTTCTTGTTCATTACATCGATAGTTGCAGTAAATGAAGGATTCAGGTCATTAACCGCATAACTTGCAGTTACTCCTTCAATAAATATCGATTTCACCTTACTTTCATCTGTAATCCTTCCCTCAATATAAATATTACGCGACAGATTCTCAAGGTAAATCCGTCCATCGTCTGATGCATATGGGGCAATTATTGCTATTTGAGGCGGTACAGTTTCTGTCCTGTTAATCACGTAATTCAAATGTGTTATATTATCATAATCATCCAGGGCAATAATCTCAATCTCATCAACATCCTCAATATTTATATTTGTAAGAAACTCATAAATCCCGTCAGTCCCTCTTTCAAAGAGCGATTCGTTACCATTTATCTTTAATGATTTAAGTTCACTTACTTCATCGATGCTCCCCGAAACAATAACTTTTTCGACATCTCCTGCGATCTCAACCTTATCATATAAAACAAGCGGGCTGGCAAGAGTCACAACAGGAGCATCTGTCTCCCTGTTAATTTCATAAAGCCTGTCGTTAGCCTCTTTCAGAAGTTTCCTGGCTCTCATATCAAATTCAGAGAGGGCTGTTATTGTTGAATAATCCTTTGCAGCCTGCTCAAAATTCATCATCTCCTCATATGAATGAGCCCTTTTAAAAAAGAGATCAGGATCAGATTCCTTAATTGAGATTGCTTTCGAAAAGTCATTAATAGCATTAGAGTGTTGATTAAACTCCTGGTAATATACCCCCCTGGTGAAATAGTGATTATGGTTATCAGGCTCTACAAGAATATTACGTGAAACGTCATTTATTGCTGAAGGATAATTGAGCTGTGCAACGTAAATTCTGCTCCTGACAAGATATGCATCAGTATTACGGTCATTCTCCCCGATAAGAAAATCGCAATGTTTCATTGCTCCATCAAGGTCTCCATTCCTGATCAGAAGATCTGCAAGAGCAAGCCTTGCCGGAATATACCGTTTGTCCCTGGAAATAGCCCTCTCAAAATCCTTTCTGGCCCTGATGTCATTATTTAATCTTTCAAAAGCAATACCCCTGTAATAAAGATTGATCTGATTCTCTCTGAATAAAATAGCTGTATCGGAGGTTTTAAGCGCCTTATCATACATCTCGAGACCAATTAAAGTTATAACTTTCTCGGGATATAACTTCTCATCCCTTTTGGCAATTCTGGTACCTCTATCAAGAAATGAGAGAGCCTCCTCATATTTCCCCATTTTATTGCATACCCGTCCGAGAAGAAAGAGAGCATCAGTATTTTTGGGAGCAAACATAAGCGCCTTCTCATAGTCGGTATACGCTTCGTCGAAACTATTTAATAATTCGTAAGCCTCTCCTCTTGACAAATAACCTTTTACAGCAATCGGATTTAACTCTATTGCATGGGTATATTGCTCTATTGCATCCTTATAATTACCACTTTTCACAAATGTTTCACCTGCTCTGAAAAATTTCTTTGAGCTCTGACCCATGGATGCAAGGGAAACAGAAACTATAACTAAAAAAGATATTACCTTTTTCATATTTAGGATTTCTAGGTTTTTACGAAGGTTGTACTCTCAAAGTTACAATTTTTTCAATCAAACTACCGTATTGAATCCGGCAATCAGCAACAATAAAGAAATTATGGCACAATGATTTCGAGAATACTGTTTTCAAATGTCATTTTAGTTATTATGGTACCCTTAATTCCAGGGGCCTTAAGTCCTTTCCCAAATGATCTTTTCCCTCTGAATACCCTTGCTTCGTCCCACATTCCTTTTGAAATAAACCTGGTAAGTGTATCCGCTCCTCCCTCCACCAACAGAGACTGGATATCCCTTTTTGCCAGTTCCGAAAGAATCTGGCGCAGGTTATCACCATTTCTGTTCAATCTGACAATTTCAATATTATTACCATTAATCTCCGTTTCACTATAAGTAAATAAGATAGTAAACATTTCATCCTTAAGCAATTTAAGGTTATGCGGCAACCTTCCGGTTTCACTCAGAACCACTCTTACAGGATTGCTTCCGCTCCAGTATCGCACATCCAGGCCCGGATCATCAATAACAGCCGTGCGATCACCAATAATGACAGAATGTTCCTCCGCTCTCCATTTATGAACCAGAACTCTTTCATCATCACCGGTTATCCATGTTGGTCCCTGCATAAGAGCTCCTTCATCCCTTATGATATCTATATAACCGTCACCACTCTCTGCCCATTTCAGGACAATATATGGTCTTCCTTTCTCATGAAAGGTGAAAAACCGCTTATTAAGCTCCCTGCATTCTTTCTCAAGCACACCGGTAATAACCTCACAACCTGCAGCTCTCATCATCTTAATTCCCCTGCCGGAAACTCTGGAACTGGTATCAACCGTGCCTACAACCACCCTGCAAATTGCTTCATCAATAATCATTTGTGCGCAGGGAGGTGTTTTACCGTAATGTGAGCAGGGTTCAAGAGTTACATATATTACCGATTCTTTAAGCAGGTCTTTGTTCTTAACCGAATTTACGGCAACAACTTCAGCATGTGGCTCACCGGATTTCTGATGATACCCCTCACCAATAATTATGTTTTGATGAACAATAACTGCCCCAACCATAGGATTTGGTCTTGTATGGTACCTGCCAAGGAATGCAAGTTCAAGAGCCCGTTGCATAAATTTTATATCACTATTACCGGACATCTGCCACAATTATTATAATTTTGATACCATGAACTCAAAGATCCAAACAGTGAATGATGCACGCAAACACATTACGGTTGAGCTGTCGGATCTTTATCCGGATACCGAAATACTATCTTTCCAGAGAATTATTTTAAGCCATGTCACCGGTAAAGAATATGTAAAATTGTTTTCCGGGGAAAATAATCTGATCTCGGTATCTGATTGGGATAAAATTAGTAAAATATGTGTCGATCTGAAACAATATAAACCAATTCAATATATTATCGGAGAGACAGAATTTTTCGGTCTGAGACTGAAGGTTAACAAAAACACTCTAATCCCGAGGCAGGAGACCGAAGAGATGGTTGACCTTATAATAAAGGAAAACAAGCCGGAAGGACTAAAAGTGCTTGATATTGGTACCGGCTCGGGAGCCATTGCCATATCACTTGCTATTAACCTGAAAAACCCGGTAGTAACTGCTTCAGATATCTCAGCAGATGCACTGACGGTTGCCAGGGAAAATGCATTCCTTAATGGTTGTGATATAGCCTTTATTCATGATGATATTTGCAAACCGGCTTTAGGGAAAAGTGAGCTTTTTGATATAATTGTAAGTAACCCTCCTTATGTCAGAGAGTCAGAAAAGCAATTAATGTCAGAAAACGTGCTGGCATTCGAACCAGGTATTTCCCTGTTTGTTCCTGACAGTGATCCCTTAAAATATTACAGGTCTATCCTGGGTTTTGCCGAAAGTCATCTTACCCCCGGGGGAATTGTTTATTTGGAGATAAATGAAGCACTGGGACAAGAGATGGTCACCCTGATCGCTGGCTATCAATTCACAGGTATCAGGTTAAATAAGGATATTAACGGGAAAGACAGAATAATAACTGCCTTTAAAGCATGAAAAGCGAAAAACATAAAAAGGCACTTAACAGAGCAATGGCTCTCACAGCCAGGTCTGAGAAATCGGCTGGCGAGATAAGGTCAAAGCTTATGTTGTGGGGGATTACCGATGAAAATGAGATCTCTGATATCATAGCACACCTTATTAATGAAAAATTTATTGATGAAAAACGGTATGCAAGAATGTATGTGACTGATAAATTAAAGTTTAACAGATGGGGTATTAACAAGATCAGGGTAATGCTTAAATCGAAGGGAATTGACCTGAAGATAATTGAAAGTGCTCTGGAAAACATTAACCGGGAAGAATATATTGCTGCACTGAAAAATGAACTGGAAAAAAAGAGAAGTTCTGTTAAAGCCAAAAACCAGTATGACCTCAAAGGAAAATTATTACGGTATGCTTTATCAAAAGGCTACGAACCTGATCTGATCCACACCATGATAAACCGGTTAATAACCGGAGATTAGTCTGAAGTTATAGCCAATAAACTGGCTGAATCCCAGGAAAAAAGAGATCACTGAAAGAGAGATATCCAACAGGGTAACATATCTGATATTTAATGGATTGCGTTTCAGGTATATAAAGTTTGATCCTCTTAGAAAAAGCTGAAAAAGAAAAAAGAGAAAAACCCTCATACCATAAATATTCCATTCATTGGCTTTCCCGAAATCTCCTCTGACTATATAGGAAAAACTGTGTGACAGGCCACAGGAAGGACAGGGTAAACCGGTAAATTTTTCATGAACACACTTAACAGGATAATTATTCTCAACCGGAGAAAAAATGCCGGAATAGATAATTATCATAACTATCACTCCGGCAATAATAATATTTATTAACTGATAAGATCTTACCTTATCGCCCCCGGCAGATTCAATAAATTTCATTCTCCCCCGGAAGTGTCGATTTTAATTGTTATCTCCACATTATTCCCGTCGTCTTCAAGTTCCTCGAGTTTATCGATCATCTCATTTTTCCTGATCGACGACTTTATCTCAACCTTATCATCACCATCCTCGATTGTAATGTTAAAATTACCATCTTTAAATTCATCCTTAATGCCCTCTCCAATCTCATCTACAATCTCTTCGATTTTCTCTTCAATAAAACCTGCCCTACTTGATAAGCCAGCCACAACAACAATCTGTACTGCAATTGAGATAAAAAGAGCAATTACGCCCACTATCAAACCTCCAAACATTAAACCCTTAGGGCTGTTATCCCTGGAAGCCTGTGATAATCCTATTGCACCAAGTACAATTGCGATTATCGCAGTAAACATTGCAAGAAGACCAACGCATGGGATAAAAGCAACCACGAAACTTATGATTCCCATAATCAGGGCAGCAACTCCCAGACCCTGGCCACTGTTTCTAGTATTCTCTTCCATCTTAATTTTGTTTTAAAAATTTATCATTCTTGTTTTCCCGGGATATTTACCATATCCCTCTCTAAAGACGCCCCAGGATATTCAATGATGCGTCCTGCTTCATTTTATTTCTGTAAATAATAATAGAACAGTAATAACCGATAACATGTAAAGCTTTCTTGTCAAAGTTATTAGTATCTGAAGTATACTGCCAATATATAAAAAAGTACTGATATAGACGTAATTAATAGTCTAATAATATACTCTCCCTAAAACCCTGGGGGCCTCTGTGGGGAACTCCTCTTCGGGTTACTCTGTGTAACTCTGTGTTCTCTGTGGTGAACTCTTATTCTTCAGAGGCCGGCATTAAGATTTTAAGTATTTCAATAGCAGTAACTGCCACAGAAGAGCCAGGTCCGAATACAGCAGCAACACCTGCATCATACAGGAACTGGTAATCCTGTGCAGGAATAACCCCTCCTGCAATCACCAGTATATCCTCCCTGTCGAGTTTCTTAAGCTCATCTATAAC
>JAUVKT010000108.1 GCA_030596125.1 Bacteroidales bacterium
AAAGCAAGGAAAGAGGCCGGGGAAATTCTTGGTGAAGCCAACAGACAGGTAGAAAGAACTATCAGGGAGATCAGGGAGTCACAGGCTGAAAAGGAGAGAACAAAAGATGCACGTAAAGAGCTTCTGAATATGGGCAAAAGCTTGTCTGAAGATCTGGAGGAGGAGAGAATAATTAATGAGAAGATAGCCAGGTTAAGGGAGAAAGAGAAAAGGATCAAAAAGAAAAGCCGTATCAGCAAGCCAGATGCTGTGAAGAGAATTCCGGTGAACGAGATAGATCACAAACCTCTTGAAAAGGGCGAATACGTTATCCTGGAAGGCTCTTCAGCAGCAGGGGAGGTTATTGAAATAAAGGGCAAAAAAGCTAAAGTGGCATTTGGCAATATTGTTACATCTGCCAGTGTTTCTCTTCTCAGAAGGATAAGTGCCGCTGAGTTTCGTAAATCAACTCCTGTTAAACAAAAAAATGTTGTTCTCGATTGGGAAACCACAAAGCGAAAAACAAAATTCAAACCCGAGATTGATATCAGGGGGAAACGATCAGATGAAGCACTGACGCTTGTTATGAATCTTGTTGATGAGGCTATTGTAATCCAGTATCCCAATCTTAAGATATTGCACGGTAAGGGTGATGGAATTCTCAGGCAACTGATCCGTGAATACCTTTCCACTGTTGATCTGGTAAATAATTACCAGGATGAGCATATTGAAGCCGGAGGATCAGGAATTACCCTTATTGAACTGGAAGTCTGATCAGAAGGACTGATCGTGTTTGATCTTTAGAAATCAATTAATCACCATACAGGATAGACAACTACTTTTTTTTTCTTAATTTTAGTTTGTTTTATATGGTTATAATGAGATCAATATTATTCTCTCTGTTGTTTATGCTGATCTTGTCTACGGTTGAGGCACAGGTTGATTCTATTCGCAATTCAGGGATGATCAGGAGAAACCTGGGAGCTGAAAATCTCTTTTTCCCGGATGATTCGATCAGGGTCAATGTGGTCTCGGCAAGCCGGAGTAACAAAAATCCGGATGAATTACCTATTACCATATATACTATTACACGAAGTGAGATAATAAGGAATCAGTATAATTCACTGGCAGATGTATTAAAAAGATTACCCGGTATAAGGGTTTCACAGCCCGGCTCAGGTGAGCTTGGCGAGGTTTTTCAGCTACGGGGCCTGATAGGTAACATGTATACGAAAATACTTGTTAACGGGATGCCGGTGAAACCCTCTGTAGTTGTTGGTATGCCGCTGATGTCGCAACTTCCTGTAAGACAAGCAGAAAGAATAGAGGTTATATATGGTCCGTCGGCGGCTGTTTATGGAGCTGATGCTCTGTCGGGGGTAATTAATATAATAACACGGGAGGCTGATAAAGGAACTTTTGCTGAGGGGGATATTACACTGGGACAGAACGAATATATGTCTTTCGGATTCATGGTAGGCGGAAAGGCGGGTAGAAATAAGAATATTCTGCAGTACAGTTTCTACGGGAGCAAAACCGGATTTAACGACATGAATATTAAGACCGGGTATGAAGATATTTACAACCCGCTTAATTACCCGCAGAAACTTGGTATGACGTATGAGATTGGAGGAGAGGATTATCAACCTATGCGGATAGACGAAACAGTACTGAATTCAAATGGTATTGCCACCGGAGAATTTATGGAACAGAATTATCCTGTTAATTATTCGGGAGATCTTACAATGCCGTTTATCGAAGGACTTCCTTCAGAAAGCAATATGCTTGGTTTTGATTTGAAATACAGGGATTTTACTCTGTCGTTTTCAAATATGTACAGGAGAGGCCATAGCTCTCTCGGACAGTCGTCTTTTATTTATAAATATAATAACCCGCAGGCATACTGGGGAGAAAGTATCAGGCGGACAACACTTAGTTACAATAAAGAATGGACCTCCAGAATCTTTACAACAACCAACTATTCGACACTCTGGTACAGGATGGATAATAATTCGGCTGAGTCACTTACATTCATTGATTACAGCGATAAGCTATACAGGTACTCAGCAAGTAATGATATATTATTTGAACAGATAGTAACGCTGATCCCTGTAAACGAACTTGAGATAGTTTCAGGGATATCATACCAGTTTTCAGGGAACCTGCCACAGACTAATTATCTGATAAATCCTTTCGATCCAAAAGATTATCAGGCATTTAGCAGATCCATTGATATTTCTGATACTATTTCCGGCAATTTTGGATATAACCCGGTTACTTTTCATAACTATTCATTTTTTAGTCAGGCTTATTATAGTTTTAAGAAGATAAGGCTGATGGGCGGTGTCAGGTTTGATAATAACTCGATGTATAAGAGTTCAGTAAGTCCCCGTCTGGCAGCTATTTATATACATAACAATAAGAGTAGCCTCCGTGCATCTGTAGGCTTTGCATTTAAAGCTCCTCCTTCATCCCTTATCTATCAGTCACTTGCTTACCGTGCAGGGACAGGTGGGGACAGTCTTGTTTACCTGATGGCGCCTAATACCTCCCTGTTCCCTGAAAAATATATGTCGATTGAATTTGGATTGATAAGGAAAGTTTCTAAAAGGTATCGGTTCGATCTTTCTGTTTACTACAACGAAATACGTAACCTTATTCTTGATCAGTCTGTTCCGGTGACTGATCTGAATCTTCCCAGGGCTGTAATTCTGACCGACACTTCAAATGTGCTTATAAAAATTAATAGTGAGAAAGCAGTATCAAGACTTTACGGGTTGCAGGCGACACTGAAATGGACAGACCTGATAGAATCGGTACATCTGGATGCGGAGCTAAGTCTGGCATTTGCAAAGACAAGTGATTATTTTCCGGATTTTCTTGATATCACGGGAGACTTCCTGTCCGATTTTACTCTTACGCCAAACCATTTCGGACAATTGCATTTGTCGATGTTACCTGTACCTAATCTATATATAAATATATCAGGCATATGGGAAAGTAACTGGCTAAAGGTTCTTATCCCGTTCCCCGCCCTTTATGAGGAACTGTTTAAGAATGCCGATGGTTTCTATGCACTAAACGTTCTGGTCCGATATAGTCTTAGTAATGATGTTAGTATGTTTGTTAAGGTTGACAACCTGTTTGACGAAAGGTATGGCGGGATAGGGGTTAGCAGACTTAATACAGGTTTACCATACAATCCCCAACTGGGGAGAAATATCAGGTTTGGGATTACATATACATGGAATTGATGAAAATTACTAAAGTTGCACAATAGTGAAGTTGCCGGTGAGATTTAAAATATTATTACTGCTGTTGCTGCTGATCCCGGTATTGATAACAGCCCGTGAACCTGTAGAGGGAGTTTTGTTCCGGACTGATTCAATAAAGGCAGTATCATTTCTTAACCGGGGTATTGAACAATTTAACAGGCATAATCACGATTCTGCAATTTGGTTTTTTGACAGTTCACTTGAGATTGCCATTCACAATAATTATCCGCTGATAGAGGCAGAGAATTATTATTATGAAGCTAAGATCATGGATTTTCTTTCAGAGTGGGAGTTAAAATTGAAGTACTACCTGAAATCGGCTTCTATCTTTGCCGAACATGATAAACCCGGGAGGGAGGCTGAAATATATTTAATAATTGGAGGGGACTATTTTGAATCATCTGTGTATGGCAAAGCATATGAATATGCTACAATGGAATATGATCTTTATGCGGCTGACCAGAGGGAGTCACAAACGCAGGCAGCTCTTTCCGCAGCCTTATCGGCCTATCTTGGTCACCAATTCGGAAATTCTGTTAAATGGTATGAAATTTCTGATTCAATTTCCCATATAACCAGTGATACAACTGCCATGATAGAATCTCTTTACGGACTGACAGGTTCATATATGGAGATTGACAGTATTGAAAAGTCGCGTGCTTACCTTACCGAGCTTCTTAAGCTGCAACAAAATGTAAATAATTATGATGCAGTTGCCCATGTTTACAATAGCCTCGGGCTACTCGATTTTGAATTCGCCGATTATGATGAAGCTATTAATAATTATCAGAAAGCTATTGACTATTTTAAACTGGCAGGTACAGGAGCAGTTACTGCATATTCCAATATTGCAATTTGTTATCAGAACAAGGGAGATTCAAGAGTGGCAGAACAATATTTTGAAGAGGCCCTTGATGAGGCTAAGAGGACTAATAATCTGGATGAAAGGGCAAGGCTTGAACATATTCTGGCCGTACTGAAGTTTAGAGTTGGCGATCTGTATCATGCTGATCATTATTGTCTTGCCAGTATCAGGTCGGCAAAAACATCCGGGAATCCCGAGACTCTTAAGAATAGCTATTTTACCTATTCGGAGATACTGGAGAGTGGGAATGATTTTGTTAAGGCCCTCGATTATTATGAGAAATATCTTACACTTCGTGATTCGTTACTGCTTGAACAGCGTCTTGAAGAGCAGGAGTCTGAGAGAATCCGGAGTGAGATGGATTCTTATGAACAGCAACTGAGACTTAGTCTGGCAGATGAACAATTAAAAGACCTTGCACTCCGTAACCTTCGCATAGAAAATGAGAAGAAAGAGAATGATCTGAGGTTGATGGAGAGTGAAAAAGAGCTGGAAAGATCTGAGCGTGTAAGGATTACGCAATCTGCAGCCCTTGAAAAAGAGAAATATACTACTGCTATAAAGGAGCGGGAGATAAAAGACCTTGAGCAGGTGAGGGAGATACAGAGGCTTGAAATAATCCGCAAGGAGAATGAGGAAAAGAACCTGTTACGACAGAACCAGTTACTGGAGAGTCAGGCACGCCAGCAGGAACTTGAGATTGAAAAGGAGCAGGAAGCAAGAAAAAGGGCCAGAACTTTGGTTATTTTACTTGGTGTGATAGCAATCCTGATATTGATCAGCTTTCTTTCGTCAAGAAATAAGAATCGTATCCTTACTGCTCAGAAGGCTGAGATTGAACAAAAAAATCTTGATATTGAAGAGAAGAATCTTGCCATTACCGACAGTATAGAGTATGCCAGTCGAATACAGAATGCAGTATTGCCTCCTGCCGACTTTATATCTGAATGGGGTTTGGAGAGTTTTATTATGTTCAGACCTAAAGATATTGTAAGCGGGGATTTTTACTGGGGCTTTAAAAATGAAGATCACCTCTATTTTGCAGCAGCCGATTGTACCGGACATGGTGTGCCGGGGGCATTTATGAGTATGCTTGGAATAGCCTTTCTTAATGAGATTGTTAGCTCTGAGGTTATTAATGATGCTGCACAAATCCTTAAACTGCTAAGAGAGGAGGTTATTGTCTCTTTAAAGCAGAGAGGGATTACCGGAGAGACTCAGGATGGAATGGATATGGCTTTATGTGTTTACGACAGTGATAGTAACTTATTGCATTTTGCGGGAGCCAATAATCCTCTCTACCTGTTGAGGGATGGTCAGCTTGAAAGAATCGGAGCTGATAAAATGCCGATAGGAATACACATGACATCAGATAAACCTTTTACTAACTATAAGATCTCACCACGTGATGGAGATATAATTTATCTTTTCTCTGATGGATATGCTGATCAGTTTGGTGGGGAGTATGGTAAAAAGTTTAAATACAAAGCATTCAGAGAGTTGCTCCTGAGTGTACATAACCGGTCTATGGATGATCAAAAGACCATTATCGAAGAGAGATTTGATAAGTGGAAGGGTGATCTGGAACAGGTTGATGATGTGCTGGTAATGGGTATAAAATTTAAGTTTCAGACAAAAGAAAACGGGACCTGAACCCGGTCCCGCTTACCAATTCTTAATAAACTTTTACTGATCCGTAACTTGTTTTTATTCTTACAGTAGAATTACTCTCTTTATCTCCTATAACAGCCTCTATTGATTTTGAGTTGTTATCGTAGATCCTTTTTATAACATCTGCCCTCTCTTCGTCAAAAGTGATACCACCGTAACGGGTGTTTACATTAAGTTTATAGCTGGCATTATCCTCAATGTCTAACTTAACGGAGCAATACCTGGAAACAATATCAATAAAATCAAAATCCGGCTTAACCTCCTGAACGTTAATAGAGCCATAATTTGTTTCAATATCAAGCTTACCTGAAATAGTTCCGATATCAAATTTTGTATAATCTGCTTCAGCTACAAGATTATTCATGGTGCCAATTTTGAGGTGGTCATATTTGCTTTCTGAAACAACCGAACCAACCTTTTCTATCTGTATTGTGGAATAATGGCTGTTGAGCAGCAGGGCCTGTGCTGTTCCTAATGACATCTTGCCAACGTACCTCAGCGAAAGTTCAGTCCAACCCGACTCAACTATCTCTCCACTACTATATGCAAGATAAACTGAGTTAAGTGGCTTTTTCCTACTTCTGGAAAGTTTGTCAACATAAAGTGATCCATACTTAACTTTGATGTTTACAAGTCCTGACAGTTCATCAATCCGTACACTGCCATACCTGTTGGTAAGGTTAAGATTCAGATCTGCAGGCATTTTAACGACATAGTCGATTGAGAACCTTTTGTCTTGTCCAATTCCACTTTTTAGCGAAAATTTACTATTAATATCAGTTCTGGCTTCAATGGTGTTATCATATTCGCTGAAAACTACCTCTATTAGTGAGAGAAGCTTTTCGGCTTTGTCCTGATTGGGATGTTCAAGTGTAATAACTACATCGATAACAACTCTGCTATCATTCCAGTTTTCAACCTTTACATCTCCATAGCGGTTGTTGATTTTCAGAAGCTCTACGCCCTGGGTACTGAATTCCTTATTGAATTTTTTCTCCAGACCGGCACCAAGCACTGTATTAGGTAATACAAATAGTGCCTGTACAATCAACAACGCAATTACTGTTTTATAACCTGACCGTTTCATAATTTTCGTTGTTTATTTGGTTTTCATTCTTAACTGCCTTTAACTGTTCGAGGATATAATTCATAACCTCTGTCTTTTTCTGATAATGTTCAATCATAGCGTTGATTACACGCTCATCATTAGGATTGGCTTTCAGATCTTTCTTAAGATCCTCATAAGCCTGATCCATAACTTCCAATTCGTTTAAAAACATCTTTTGCTGCTCTTCATCATTACCTATCTCAATGTTTTTGATTTCATTCTCCATTAAGTTAACCTGCTGAACATAATATTGCTCAACCTGACGATATTCCGGTGACACTTCACTGAGAGTCATCTTTTTTGTATCGGGACTTAAAACATGTTCCCA
>JAUVKT010000130.1 GCA_030596125.1 Bacteroidales bacterium
CCTTTGCTGTTAATAACAGGAAGGTAATAGTCAAACTTATCCCTGTTGGGGACCAGCATATCTCTCTGAACTATTTTGCTCTGCTCCTGGGAAAGATACATGTTGGCAATCCAGTCATCATTTTCAGAATCCTGGTAAAGAGTAAAATTTTCTGCATTGATATTATTAAGCTTGATATTTACAATAAAATCTGAGTATTTGCTGTAAAAGAATTTGAGTTTTTCAGTTACTCTCTCCTTTACGTATTCATCACTGAAGAATTGTTCGATTTTTACATCGAAAAAGATTTTTGATGCATCACTTTCAAAATAAAGATTAGTGTTCCCGATTTCAGAACCTATCAATGCAACCTGCTGGCTGAGCAGCCTAACTACATAACTAATCTGCCTATGGTAAAGATTTTTATAATAAACTCCATTTATTCCCAGGATAATTAATACCAGGAGGGTTGAATATATCGCAAGTTTCTTCATCTTGAACAATTTTACTTATCAAATATGATAATCCGACTCTCTGTTAGTTACTAACCTTAAAGATAACCGATAATTAATATCCTTCAAAGTTATCTGTACTTTGAATTACTGTCGAGCATGATGTTAAGATAACTCCTGTACCTGAACCATTCAATCTCACCTGCATCAACCGCCTCTTTTACTGCGCAACCCGGTTCATCATTATGAAGACAGTTGTAATACCTGCACTTTTCTGATATTCTGAAGATCTCAGGAAAGAAATGATATATTTCCTCCTTCTCCATATCTATTAATCCGAACCCCTTGATCCCCGGGGTATCAATCACATATCCCCCCTCTTTTACCTGGTACATTTCTGCAAAGGTAGTTGTATGCTTACCCTGTTTATGATAACGGGAGATGTTATCGATCTTAATATTGTAACCGGGATCAACAATATTAAGCAGGGTAGATTTACCCACACCCGAATTACCTGACACGAGTGTGATCTTTCCTTTAACCAATCCATTGATTAAATTCTCTTCTATGTTCTCTGTCAGCGACATGGAATAACAATCATATCCGGCTTTCCGGTACACATCGCTGAGATACTTAAGCTGAACATGATCCTTTTTGGTGTAAATATCCGTCTTGTTGAAAATTATTTTAACCGGAATTCTGAATGATTCAGCCGCTACAAGAAATCTGTCGATAAATTCAACAGGTGTTACAGGTTCACGCAGTGTTGCAAGCAACAATACATGATCAATATTCGCGGCAATAATCTGATACTGACGGGATAGTTTTGGTGATTTCCGGATAATATAATTCTTTCTCTTCTCTATCTCCCGGATAACCCCGGTATCTGAAGAATCAGGTTCATATAATACAAAGTCTCCGACAGTAACCGGATTGGTACTTTTTATCCCTTTTATCCTGAATTTGCCTTTTATCACACACTCAGCAATATGTCCGTCTTCACACTGTACCCGGTAATGGCTTCCGGTTGATTTTATGACTAATCCTCTCCTTAAATGCAACTTATTATCATTTTATTATTCGTCAAAAGCAGGGGGCCTCTTTTCGTCCCAGCCGGTAGCTTCCTGGTATCTTCTTGCAGCAAGCAGTATAGATGCCTCATCATTAAGCCTGCCAATAAAACAGATACTGGTGGGAGCGCCCTTATCATTAAACCCATTTGGTACAACAACACAAGGATGGCCGGTTAAATTGGTTACCAGTAGTTGATTCCCCCTGAAACACGGAGTTATCACAACATCGTAATCTTTCATTATCCTCCCCATTTGTTGCATCAGTAATGTACGATGTCTGTTTGCCTGAATATACTCTACCGCCGGTATAAAGCGTGATGCCCTGAAAATATTCGGCCAGTCACCTCTTTCCTGTCCGGATAACAGGCTATCGAGATTACTCCGTGTAAGCTCATCAAAAGCAGCTCCTGCTTCAGCAGTCAGTATTATTCTGAGACTCTGAACCGGCATTCCTTCAAATTCAAGTTCAACAGGTTCGGGCCTGACACCCATTTTACGGAACTCACGTATTACCTCCATATCATTAATCCTTGTTTCGTAGTTCCCATCAAAAGCAGATTTGACATAACCTACTCTTAATGTTTTTATGTCACTTCCCCCCTTATAATTAAACGGACGGTCTTTAACGGTAAGGTCTATCCCGTCTGCACCTCTTATTACGTCAAACACTATAGCACAATCCTGTGCCGACCGGCAGATAGGGCCAATCTTATCCATACTCCAGCTAAGAGCCATTGCGCCTGCCCGGCTAACACTGCCATAGGTTGGCCTCAAGCCTGTAACACCACAACGGGTAGAGGGGGAAACAATTGAACCGAGAGTTTCTGTTCCTATAGAAAAGCCAACCAGGCCGGCTGATGTTGCAGAAGCTGAGCCGGCAGACGAACCGCTTGATCCCTGCTCCGGGTTCCACGGATTGCGTGTTTTGCCACCAAACCAGAGCTCTCCCATTGCAAGAGCGCCCATGGATAGTTTGGCAACCAGTACGGCTCCTGCCTCCTCAAGTTTCTTAACAACAGTGGCTGTTCCTTCAACAACTTGAGCTTCATAAGGCTTCGCACCCCAGGTAGTACGATATCCTTCAACAGCCAAAAGGTCTTTCACTCCATACGGAATACCATGAAGCGGTCCCCTGTATATGCCTTCGGCAAACTCTTTGTCAGCCCTCTCTGCCTGTTCAAGAGCCAGGTTATCAGTAAGGGTAATAACACAGTGAAGAGTGTCGCTGTATTTTTTCAATCTTTTCAGATAGAGTTTTGTCAGCTCTGTTGAGCTTATTTGTCCGGTCCTGATCAATACCGACAGTTCGGCAACACTCATAAAGGCAATATCGTTATCATTTGCCGGTCGTTCTACATTCTCAGGCAAAAACCATTGCGCCTCTTCCTTTTCCATTCCCTTTTCATTTGTTATAAACAGGGGATTAAACTGAAGGGCAGGAACAACACTGTTATCCGGTGTATGCTCCCTTATCATTTTATAAAAACGGAGATTGTTCTGAAGATTTCGCTGCATCATACGATGTTCAGCAGTGTCAAATTTCAACCCCATAAGGTTTTCAGCATCCGTGATAAGTGTTTCATCAAATGCCGGCAAGTCAGATGAAACGCTATCCTTCTTATCTGAACAGGAAAAAAATAAGACTGTGAAAACAGAAGTAACCAGTAATAATACAAGCTGTTTCATAGGTATAATATTTTCTTTCGTACAATGTAGAAAAAAAATCTCACCCAAGTTTAATCAGCCGGTTATGATTTTCAGATTATTACTATTCCGAAGCCATGACGAAAATTGGTTTCATCTCAAAAGAATGATAATAAGGCCTCAGTCTGTCAATATTATATGCCTGATCAACATTAACCAGTTTTTTGGTTGAGGTCACCACATCTATCGGAACATTATCATACCTTCCGTTTTTCAAAACAACAAGCCTGCCGTGAACTCCTTTAAGTATCAGATCAAGTGCAAGGTTGCCAAATGCCATCGGAACAATAGAATCAACAGCATCAGGATCTCCTCCTCTTACCATGTACCCAAGTTTCTGGTTAATTACATTGATGATTTTACCATCGTTATACTTGGCCGTAAGCTTCTTGATCTCCTCCGAAACAGTTTCACCTATGCCACCAAGTTTAGCATGACCATATGCATCCTTCACAGTATTTGTAAACATCATCTCACCTCCTTTATACATTGCACCTTCGCTTATAAGAACCACAGCATATTTACTGGGGTTCTGGTTCCTGTCTTCAACAAGGAGTTGGGCCAGTTTCTCTATATTGAACTTATATTCAGGAATGACACATCTGTTTGCCGACCCTGCCATTGTTGGAAGCATTGCCGTGAAACCGGCATATCGTCCGAAAACCTCAAGAACCAGGAGTCTCTCATGTGATCCGGCCGAAGTACGCAGACTGTTTGTCATCTGAATAGTTCTTGTAACACAGGTACTGAATCCTATACAATAATCTGTTCCGGGAACATCGTTATCCATCGTTTTTGGCATGGCAACAACATTTACACCCTGTTTAAAAAGATGCACACCATAACTAAGCGTATCGTCACCACCAATCGGTATCAGGTAGTCAACACCCAGCCACTCCAGGTTTTTAAGAATCTCCGGTGTAAGATCGTTTATCTCTTCATTGTAAGTATCTTTCAGATGGTCAGGTACATTGGCTTTAGTGACATGGCTGGGTCTTGTTCGTGAGGTATGAAGAAAAGTTCCCCCTGTTCTCCCTGCCTTGTTAACTATATCATCTGTAAGCTCCCGGTAACAGTGATTGTTATCTGCTTTCTTATCACGTTGCAGTTCAAGAATTCCGGCCCATCCTCTTCTGAGACCTATTACTTTATATCCCTCTCTGTTTGACCTGATTGTTATCGCCCTTATTGCCGGATTCAGTCCCGGAACATCTCCTCCTCCTGTAAGAATTGCAATAACTCCTTTAGTTTTTTTCTGGTTTACCATAATTATATTGTTTGAATAAATTTGAATCAACCCTTTTTATCAAACCGTAAATGTATAATAAATCGCTTCACCGGCAAAAAATAAATGAAAACGACAAAAGACTAACGACTAACGACCAACGACAAAGGGCGAATGAGAAAGGCAAAAGAAAAGATTATAGGATTAAATACAAGTAAAGACGCAATGCATTGCGTCTCAACGAATCACTGCGTCCGCTGAAACCATTACACGATTACACAATTCAACGATTAAACCTCTTTTATCACTTCTCCATCAAAGCCCCAACCATCTCCTGCAACACCATTATTTGGTCCATCAGGTCATCTACCTGAGCTTCAAGTTCTGAAATTCTTGAGCGATTATATTTTATATTCTCATTTGAATAGAGAACTATTTTATCATAATTAATTCCATCCGGTTTGCCATCCGCATCATACCAGACCAGTTTTGATAATCCGGCCTCCTCAAACTCCTCGGCGATATATCCAATCTCCCAGGTATCTGGATTCTCAGGACGAGTATATGTCATAGGTGATACTTCTAACAGGTCTGAAAAGTTATCATCCAACAGGGTAATATTCTCTTTATATCTTGCAGAGGAGTTATCCTGATAGAACTTCCCAGTTGTAGCATTCCACTGAACATTTTGATAATCTCCAGACGGAACCTCGGTAACCATTAGCTCTCCATTGATTTTAACAAAATCCGCCGAA
>JAUVKT010000060.1 GCA_030596125.1 Bacteroidales bacterium
TCAAAGCCATCGCAGCAGCCTTTGGTTTCAAAATCGAACAAACTCATCCTAAGATCATTTTCTCCCAGGAACCACATGAAGCAGGTAAATAAATTATTAAGATATTCTTTATCTTTAGTCACATTAAAAGCCTGATGATACATTAATACCATAGCAAGTGCATCCACCGGCTGTTGTGCAAACATGGAACGTTCACCATCTTTTTTATACCATTTTTCATTACCAATGATCGATAAATAACCATCCTTAAGTGTAATTTCTGTTAAAAAGTTAGTGGTTTCCAAAGCAGTCTTTGTTATTTCATCATCTTTAAGTATTTCTGCCGAATGTAAAAGAGCGAGTGGTAACATACCATTATCATAAGTCAGCAATGGTTCAAACCATTTCCATTCAGAAGAACTATTTTCTTCATAATGCTTGATTAACTTATAGCTGAGATTCTTTAATATTTTGGCCATTGAATCATCTGACGGATTACTCCTAAGGTAATAACTGATACCTACCATAGTATTAGCTATACCTCTAACAGACTGAAGTTTTTCAAAGTTTGGAGATGCATCAAAAAAAACTAATTTGCCGGTTTGGTAATAAGCATCGTTAGGTGCATTGCCAAGTAGGTATCCGAGCGCCCATATAGCCCTTCCAAAAGAATCTTCCGAACCTGTCTCATCGAGAAAGTTCCGGTTGAAGCTGAGGAAATTCCTGAATGTCCCGTCTTTGTTTTGCATATAATGAATATAGCTCAGATATATGGGAACTAATTCAAGGGCAAGAGTATTCTTTTTTTGCCGGTATGCCATTAGCACCATAAGCAAAGCCCTTGCATTATCATCCAGGCAGTATCCTTCTTTCAGGTTGGGGATACCGAATTTTGCATGTTGGATGATTCCTGTATCGTCGGTAAGCCGTTTAATGTGAGCAAGCGTAAATCGAGGCAGAACAAGCGGATCAAGAAAAGTCTCTTTTTTTGTTAATACTACAGGCTTATCGGGAAGAATTTTTTTAGCGACTGCAATATATCTTTCTCCGGTTTTAGGCCATGTTATTTCTCTGCCATAATTATATGCCTTTTTTCGGAGCATCTTCAATACATCCGGTTTATCCAACAATTCCATTAAAATAGATAAAAGTCCATTTGAATCATTGAAGTTAAAAAGTTTTCCCCTTCCATCCGCCAATAACTCTGTTGCATGCCAGTAAGGTGTTGAAACAACAGCTGAACCCACACCTATTGCGTAGGAAATTGTACCGCTGGTAATCTGAGCTTCATTCAGATAGGGTGTAATATAAATATCAGATGCGGATAAATATTTAAACAATTCTTTTTGATTAATAAACTCGTTCAGGAAAAAAACATGTTCACTCAGGTTAAGACTTTTTACTAAATGTTGAAGATAAATACGGTATTCTTCGCCAGAATGCCGAAGGATACTCGGATGAGTTTTTCCCAGAACTATATAAATAACTTCAGGATGCTTTTCAATAACTTTTGGTAACGCTTTTATTACCGTCTCAATCCCTTTATTCCGGCTAAGAAAACCAAAGGTAAGTAATACCTTTTTATTTTCGAGGTTGAACTCCTTTTTGGTTTGGCGCTGGTTAAACTGAATATCAGGCACCCCATGTGCAATATATTCGATTTTCCTTTTATCAATTTTATAAATGGTTGTAAGAAGTTCAATAGCTTTATGGCTCATTACGACTATCTTATTGGCCATTTTGCATATTTCCACTAATACAGTTTTTTCGTTGTAGGAGAGAGTTTTGGTAATTGTGTGAAGGGTGACAACCAGGGGAATTTCAAGCCGGTGAAGCAAAGGAAGAATATATACACCATTTTGTCCGCCAAATATACCAAATTCATGTTCCAGTATACAAAGGTCAGCACCGCTGAGATTAATAAATTTTACTGCCGATAAATAATCTCTTTGATGCTCCTGTCTTATTGTTAATTTTACCTCTTCAGGATAATCATAGGTTTGTTCATGATCGTTTATGGCTATAATGAATCCTTCTCTTGAACCCTTAACTATATTATTGTTCATTACCATAGATTTGTAAAGATTCATGGTAAAGGTGCCAATACCGCATTCGCGGGGAGGATAAGTTCCAATATATGCTAGTTTCATAATTGACAAAGTGTAATTTTGAATAATCAGGATATGATAATTTAAATTAAAGATAGTCAAAATCTTGATCTTATAATCTGCTGCCTGATCATGTATAAGGGAGGTTAGTATTTTTGATGATCTATTTGAGAAATAGTAATCAAGAATATTATATATATTTATCGATTCAATTTAGTTAAACCACTATGCAAGCATTATTAGGAGTTTTATATCACTCTATCGGAGGATTTGCTTCCGGGAGTTTTTATATGCCATACAATAAGGTAAAAGGATGGGCGTGGGAGAGTTACTGGATAATAGGCGGACTGTTTTCCTGGCTTATTGTTCCTCCGGTTGCTGCTTATCTCACAGTCCCCGGATTTGCTGAAATAATTGCAGCCAGCTCAAGGCAAATTCTCTATTTTACTTTTCTAATGGGTTTGCTATGGGGAGTTGGAGGATTGTCTTACGGATTGGGTGTCAGGTACCTGGGCATGTCGCTTGGTAACTCTGTAGTTCTGGGTTTCTGTGCAGCTTTTGGTGCCATTATCCCTTCCATCTATTATAATATCAATCCTACAGAGGGAAAAATATCATTTACAGATATGATGGGAAGCACAGGCGGACAGCTTGTTTTACTGGGTGTTTTTGTCTGTCTGGCAGGAATAGCTATTTCAGGGAAAGCAGGTATGATGAAAGAGAGCGAACTGTCTGAAGAAGAACAGAAGAAAAGCGTGCCTGAGTTTAGCCTGGTAAAAGGGTTGATTATTGCTGTTCTCTCAGGTGTTTTAAGTTCCTTTTTCAATTTTGGTATTGAAGCCGGAAAACCATTGGCCAATGCTGCTGTTGCAGCCGGGTTTAATCCGCTCTATCAAAATAATGTAACTTTCGTGGTCATTCTCTGGGGAGGATTGACTACAAATTTTATCTGGACCACTATACTAAGTATAAAAAACAGGTCGTACAGGGATTTTGTGAACAGATCAAGCCCAATAGCAAAAAATGTATTGTTTTCAGCGCTTGCCGGAACAACATGGTTTTTACAGTTCTTTTTTTATGGAATGGGTGAAAGTAAACTGGGAAATGGCGCAAGCTCATGGATACTCCATATGTCAACTATTATTTTAACCGCAAATATGTGGGGAATTTACCGCAAAGAGTGGAAAGGTGTTGCTTTAAAAACGAAGTGGACAATTGCAGTGGGGATTACAGTTATACTTTTATCAGTAGTTATTGTAGGAGTAGGTAATTCAATGTAAACTGAATATTAGCTCAATAATGTAAGTGAGCACTCTATTTTTGATGGAGAAACATATCCGGATAATTGTTTAAGAAACTATTTTGTTAATAATAAGAGTAAAATCATGAAGAAACAAGAATTGGTCAAAGATGCTTACAAAATAGCAAAGCAGCAATATGCTGAGATGGGAGTGGATACCGATGCTGTTATTAAGCAGATAAATAAGGTGATTATAAGCTTGCATTGCTGGCAGGCAGATGATGTAGGTGGTTTTGAAACTTCTGATGCTGAACTTGGAGGTGGTGGCATACAGGTTACGGGGAATTACCCCGGGAAAGCTCGTTCTGCAGAGGAAATGCGGCAGGACCTTGAAAAGGTAATGTCTCTGCTTCCTGGTAAACAACGTTTAAATCTTCATGCGATTTATGGTGATTTCGGGGGCGAGTTTGTAGACAGGGACCAGATTGAAACAAAACATTATCAGGAGTGGATCGATTGGGCCGGCAATCAGGAAATAGGTATGGACTTTAATTGTACCTGCTTTTCTCACCCAAAAGCAGATGACGGGTTTACTCTATCCGGAAAGAATTCTGAAAACAGGAAGTTCTGGATTGAACATGTGAAAAGATGCAGGAAAATTGGTGCTGATTTTGGAAAACAGCTTGGAAGTCCTTGTATTCATAACCTCTGGATCCCTGACGGCTCAAAAGACACCCCTGTGGATCGTTATACTCACAGGGCACTGCTAAAGGAGTCACTGGATGAAATATTTGCGGAGGATTACCCTGAAAAATACCTGAAGGATTCTGTAGAAAGTAAACTTTTTGGCATAGGGTCTGAATCAATGGTGGTGGGCTCTTATGACTTTTATCTCTCATATGCCATCAGGAATAATAAGTTGATTTGCCTTGATAACGGTCATTATCATCCTACTGAACAGATCGGTGATAAGATCTCATCCTGCCTCCTGTTCCTGGATGAACTGATGCTGCATGTTACCAGGGGTGTGAGATGGGATAGTGACCATGTTGTGACCCTTAATGATGAAATATTATTGATTGCCCATGAGGTAATAAGATCGGGAGCCCTGTCGAGGGTAAATATCGGACTTGATTTTTTCGATGGCAGTATAAACAGAATTGGAGCCTATGTTGCAGGTACAAGAGCCACCCAACTGGCATTTATGATTGCAATGCTGGAGCCAACAATAATGATAAGGGAATATGAAGAGAAAGGTAAAAACTTTGAACGCCTTGCTCTCCTTGAGTTGCTTAAGAGTAAACCTTTTGGAGCTGTATATGATTATTATTGTCTTACTTCCGGTGTGCCGGTAGGGACTGATTATATAGATGAAATACAAAAATACGAACAGGAAGTTCTGTTAAAAAGGGAATAACAATCAGAAATAATATCAAAAGATGAGTAAACTGGATGAGTTAATAAGAATATCACGTTTTTATGGAAGTAACACTGATTATGTAATTGCAGGCGGTGGAAATACTTCATATAAGGATAAGGATAAAATATGGATCAAGGCAAGTGGAATATCTCTGGCCAATATTGATGAAAACGGGTTTGTGTTCATGTCACGATCCGGTTTGAATAAGATATCTCTTAGCACTTATGAGACTGATCCTGTCAGGAGGGAGGCTCAGATCAAACATGATCTGCAGAAGGCTGTGATAGGTGACGATAATAAACGTCCATCCGTTGAGACATCTCTTCACAATCTGATCAATCATCCGTTTGTTGTACACACACATCCTACAATTGTTAATGCTCTGTTATGTTCAGTGAATGCCAGGACAGAGACTGAGATGCTTTTTGGACAGGATGTGCTGTTTGTTGAATATTCCGATCCGGGATATACTTTATTCAAAAAGACAGAAAGTGAGTTGAACCGGTACAGGGCAACAACGGGAACCGAACCGGCGGTTGTGTTTTTACAAAACCATGGCATGATAGTCGGAGGTCGTAATTCGCAGGAGATAAGCTTATTAAGTGACAAGATTGATAAGGCTATACGTTCCCGTTTTACCTCCTGTTTACCTCTAACAGATGATATTTCTGTTCCTCCTGATTCAGATATGATTATAACAGCAGTCACCAGTTTTTTTAATGACAGAAACATGAGCGTTCAACCCCGGAATAATATGCTAATTCAGCATTTTGTACAGGATAGCCATTCATTCAAAAAAGTAAACAGACCATTTACCCCGGATAATATTGTTTACTGCAAATCGGAGTATTTATTTACCGGAGATAAACCTGTTGAAATTACAGAGGATATACAGAGTTATTCTGATAAGCATTCTTATCTGCCTAAAATTATCGGACTCAAAGGCATAGGATTGATTTCAGTGGGTGAAAGTATGGGATCAGCTAATATATCAATGGATGTATTTCTGGATATGATGAAGGTCAGCTTTCTGTCAGAGAATTTCGGAGGACCTCATTATCTTACCAGTAAACAGACTGAATTTATTGATAATTGGGAAGTGGAAAATTACCGGCGAAAAGTTTCAGGTAAATAATTGCCGAAAAGCAAAAAATCACAGGAAAAATATTGCTTATGCCAACTAGAGTAATTACCGTATTTGATATAGGCAAAACATTAAAGAAAGTGGTTCTGTTCGACAGGGATCTTAATGTTGTATTCAGGGAAGAAAAGAAATTTAGTTTGATCAGGGACGATGATGGGTTTGAATGCGATGATCTTGAAGCTATCAGGGAGTGGATATTAACCGTTATTCAAGATCTCGTTAGTGGTAAGGACTTTGATTTGGCCGGTATCAATTTTTCAACATATGGTGCATCACTGGTCTATCTGGATAATAATGGAGAATTATTAACACCATTATATAACTATCTGAAAACCATGCCCGCAGATATTCCCGACAGTCTCTACGATAAATTCGGAGGCAAAGATGAATTCTGCAGGGTGACGGCAAGTCCGGCCCTTGGTATGCTTAATTCGGGTTTGCAGATACTTTGGTTGAAAAAGACCAGGCCTCACATATATAGTAAGGTCAGGCATATTCTTCACCTTCCCCAGTATCTTTCGTATATACTAACCGGCAAGATAGTATCAGAGTTTACTTCGATAGGATGTCACACAGCTATGTGGGATTTTGACAGGATGGAATACCATTCATGGCTGCAGAATGAGAGAATTTCCCTTCCTGATCCGGTCTCAAATTCAACCCTGTCAGAAGTTAACATTTCAGACAGTAGTATATATTCAGGAACAGGCATTCACGACAGTTCAGCTTCACTGGTTCCATACCTGGCTGGTATTGAAGGGGAGTTTTTGTTGTTATCCACAGGAACATGGTGTATCTGTATGAATCCGTTCAATAATGAAAAACTGACTGCCGGGCAGCTTGAAAACGACTCTCTTTGCTACATGAGTATTAATCAGAAACCAGTAAAGTCATCACGATTCTTTATGGGATATATCCATGATATCAATGTTGATCGTCTTTCTGATCATTTTTCTGTTAACCGTGATTCTTTCAGGGATATCGGGCCTTCAGATGATCTTGTCAGGTCATTTCTCCGTGAAAGTAGAGAGACCAGGGTCTTTTTCAGGAATGGTATAGCCAGTGATTATATTGACAGAGATGCTGATCTTTCACTTTTTGAAACATTTGAAGAAGCTTATCACAGGTTTATTTTTGATCTTACCATGGAGTGTGTAAACTGTATTAAACTTGTTTTGACTGATAATGATGATGTGAGAAAGATCTTTATATCAGGAGGGTTTACACATAATGAGATATTTGTAAGATTGCTTGCCCGTTTATTCCCCGGTAAAAGAATATTCACTTCGGAAATCGATAATTCAAGTGCACTGGGAGCAGCTTTGGTTATATGGGATACGATGGGTACAGGATCGGCACCTGTGATCAATCACGGACTAAAGGAATGGAAACCATATTAGCCTGTCTGCCCTATAACAGTTGTTTAATAACAGATATGCTGAAAAAAAAAGTATATCTTAGGAAAACCGTAATCAATGAAAAATATTTATTATGAATAAACTGTGTATTCAATTACTTATATCGACCATTATAGTTTTTTGCTATCCGACAACACTATCTGGTCAGGAAATGACATTCCATGGTAGAGTTACAACCTTTGACAGCATTCCATTGGTAAAGGCTATGGTAACAGTAAAAAGCAGCCGGCAGGTAATTTTGACTGATACACTTGGTTTGTTTACCGTACAGTGTCTCGATAAAGATAAGCTTGCTGTTAGCGCTAATGGATTTGCCAGGAAGAATATAAAGATAACAAATGAGGATAAGTTCATACATGTAAATTTAGATCTTAAGCCTGGAGAAAGGAATCTGGAATTGGCTATTGGGCACGATGGGCATATTAAAGAGTCGGACAAAATTTTGGTAAACACCATTAACAATCAAGAAGTTGATTTTTCAATGTATAATAATATTTATGGTGCTATAATTGGTCGGGTTCCTGGTGTACATATGGTTAACGGGCAAGTTATAGTACGTGGGATAACTTCCATTTCTTCCTCCGGTAATGAGGCATTATTTGTTCTTGACGGGGTTATTGTGAGTAAATTTATTTTTGCAAATATTCCAACAAGTGATATTAAGAATATAGTAGTTCTGAAAGGTTCTGCTGCTTCAATATATGGTTCCCAGGGAGGTAATGGTGTTATTGAGGTATATACAAAAAGGGGACTGCATAAATAGTAAAAAAACCGGCTGTTATCAACCGGTTTTTTCCCACCTCTGGTGCCCAGAACAGGACTCGAACCTGCACATACTTGCGTACACTAGTCCCTGAAACTAGCGCGTCTACCAATTCCGCCATCTGGGCGTACTTATAACCAATATCTTAATGAACATTTACTGCTTCTAAAAATGAAGCTTATTTCTACAGATGGCGGAAGCTACCACACTTCCCGGCTCCTCGCGGAAATCACCCACCGGGTAATTTCTATTCGCTCGGCCCTGCCATCTGGGCATACTAAAAAATAATTTCTTAAAGAACAATAACAGTATCGTACTGATCTCATCTCTCATCTCCGACGGCTGCAAAAGTAAATATTTTTTTAATATGTTAATAATTTATTTTTAATGATCGTAAAAACCCTCCACTCTTGTTCTTTTCCCATTTTTTTTGTATCTTATAAATCGGGTAATTTTTTGATTATTAATTAAAATTGAACTTATTATGGGCAAGAAGGTAGGAATATGGCTGAATTGCGAAAAAGCCTATATTATTTCTTTGTTTAACGACAAACATGTTGTTGAAACTATTGAATCGAATGTGGAGTCCCGTGTCAGGTTTACGGGTGAGTCAAAATCATTTTCCGGAAAAGGAGGCGCTTTGGTAAATATTTCCAAGAAAAGAACAAAGAGAAAGAAACAGCAGATCAATTCTTTTGTCGGCTATCTGGCTGACAGGATATCTACTGCTGATGGAATATATATTTTTGGACCTGCTGAAACAAAAAGAGAGCTGAATAAGGTATTGATCAGGAGAAGGGACAAGCCATCTGTATATGTAGAACCGGCTGATAAGATGACAGAGAACCAGATGGTTGCAAGAGTAAAGAAGTATTTTTCAACGGAATTTCCTGTTAGTTAATAATAGAGTCATATATGCCCTGCAGGATATCTGTCCGGATATTCATATCTGATATTTTATTATTGCTACGTGTCGGGTAAACACGATTGGAAAGAAAAATGTATGATATCTCTTTTTCAGGGTCGGCCCAGGCAAATGTTCCGGTATATCCTGAATGTCCAAAACTGGATGGCGATGCTCCCTGACATGGATAGATATGCCTGATGTCATTTATACTGTCCCTTAGTTGTGGCTTGTCAAACCCAAGGCCCCTTCTGTTGTCATTTTCAGGGAATTGGTATGATGAGTAATCCCTTAAGGTCTCTTCTGATATGATCTGCTTATCCCCGTACCTGCCATATCTTCTGTACATTTCATAAAGCTTAAGGAGATCATTTGCTGTAGCAAACAGACCTGCATTTCCCGAAAATCCTCCCATCATAGCAGCTCCCTCATCATGAACATACCCATGCAGTTGCTGGTTCCTGAATAAATCATCATTTTCGCTTGGAACAATGTTTACGAGAGGGTAGTACCTGTATGGATTAAAGGTAATACTATATGCCCCAAGTTTATGATAGATATTTTCTTTAAGAAACAGTTCATAGCCGAATCCGGACAGATTGGTAATAATTTCGGGGTAAAGAAAGAATGAGAGACCAGAATAGAGATATTTTTTTTCACCAACAGGAGATCTCTTAATCTCCCTGTAGATCTTATTTATATATTTATGATGCAGATAGAGTCCGTTTGCAACCTTAAGCGGGTATTTTTCGGAGTACTGATATTTTATTGTACGTGGTTTAAATTTTCCATTTGGCTTAACTGTGTTCTTCCAGTACGGTATCCATGCTGCCAGGCCTGCCTGGTGGGCAAGAATTTCTCTCATACTAATATCAGATTTTACCCTGTCTGTTTTTGACCAGTATGTTGAAAGTGTGTTATCAGGATCAAACAGTCCCATATCATCCAGAAGCATCAGGGCAGCGGTAGGTCCCGATGCTTTTGTTACCGAAGCAAGATCATACAGATCACCCGGTTCAACTCTCTGCCTGTTATAAAAAGTGTGATACCCGTAAGTTTTATGAAATACGACAATTCCTTTTCGGGCGACAATAACCTCGCAACCGGGAAATGCACCGGCTTTCAGACCGGCGAAAACAATCGAATCTATTTTTTGTGAAATTAATTCTGATGATATACCTGCATTTTCAGGATAGGCATATCTGAGCCGGATATTTCCCGGAGAAATTAAACCATAACCTTCAGGGTAATCAGGATTGATGGTGACCGGCAACTTTCCGTGTGCTCCAATTCCTCCAAAAATCAATTGAGCCGATAGTTCCTGAGTATTTCTGTTATCCTGGTAAGTAATAATAAGTCCGTCTGAACTGCCAAGTTCCGGGAAAAGTTGTATTGCGTAGGGATTTCCAAAATAGGATGAAATAACGCTGTTTTGACCGATAAGCTTTTTAAAGAAAATTCTCATCTCAGTGGTAACCCCAAAATTCTTTTGCGGTCGCTGGTCAGTGCCTGATATACCGGCGATTACAATATCATACTTTGCCAGAGAGTCTAACAGTTCAGATTCATTTGTTAATCCCGGTTTCCAGTAATACTTGCTAATATTTGTGTAATTGGATACCATCTCCTGGAATGGAGTGGTCCGGCTGTTATTCATTGCAAGTACAGCAATCTTTTTCTTTTCAAGATGTTTGACGGGAATAATATTACTCCTGTTATTCAAAAGGGTAAGTGCACCTGTATAGAGGTCATGTATCAGAGCCTTTGTACCAGGTGTGGTTACTTTTGAATCAATACCATTACAGGCAATGGGTGCAAAATTGTCGAGGCCACACCACAGTTTCATAGCCAGTATTTTTCTGCATTTTAGTTCGACCTCTTCAGAAGTAACAGACCCATTTATAAGAGCTCCCTTTATTCCGTTAATTGCTGCATCTACATCATTCACAAATTCAAGTACATCATTACCTGCAATGTAAGCTTTTGCATCTGCCTCACCCGGACCATAATACTTTGTAACACCCTTCATATTCATAGCGTCGGTAATAATCAGACCGTTAAATCCAAGCTTTTCCTTAAGAAGCCCGGTCACTATCGGCTTAGAAAGAGATGACGGCAGGTTAGGAGTAGTATCGAGGGAGGGAATATTAAGGTGAGCAGGCATAACACTTCCTATACCTGAATTTATCAGATGTATGAACGGATAGAGTTCAAGCGAATCGAACCTCTCTGTTGAATGGCTGATAACAGGTAGATCGAGATGCGAATCTGTATCAGTATCACCATGACCCGGGAAATGTTTTGCCGTAGCAATAATCCTGCTGTTCTGAAGACCGGCTGCATACATCATCACCTTTTTGGCAACATTCTCCCTGTTCTCCCCGAACGAACGATAATTTATTACGGGATTAGCAGGGTTGTTATTAATATCAGCTACCGGTGCCAGGTTGTAATTTATTCCAAGCAATGATAACTCTCTTCCTATCTCCAGCCCCATCCTGTAGATAAGTGAGTCATCTGAAATAGCTCCCAGTGTCATCTGGTAAGGGAAGTCGGCAATATTATCCAGCCTCATTCCCGGTCCCCATTCAGCATCAATGGCTATGGATAGAGGCACTTTTGATATATTTTGATAGTGATTGATCAGTTCGGATTGTTTTTCTGCTGTGCCCTGGAAAAAGATCAGCCCGCCGATTTTTTTGTTCCTGATCATGTCGCTGATACCTGTGTAGTGACTAATATCTTTATTTGACCATGCAGCCACCCATATACTCTGGGCAATCTTTTCATCTTCTGAAAGGTTGTTAAAAACTGAATCTACCCAAGGATGATTCAGATATTTTAAGAATGGTGGTTCAGCTTGCTGTCCATTCGCATTGGTCGTTGTGAAACTCAATAAAAGTGTTATCACAATTACAATTTGGATTAATATTTTTCTCATCTCTAATAGTTTGAGTATTTGCGATTACCAAAAATAGTAATTATTCCAGAGGGGGACCACTCTTTTAACCTGATTAATTCATAAGTTTTTCGTCATGAGAAGCCAAAGTACAAAGAGTAAAGGTAAGCACAGATTTGAGACTCACAGATATAGCCGTAGCTATATTGAGAATCAAAAATCGAGCATTGCCTTTAGTCACAGTAATTTGGCTTCGCAATAGATCAATTTGTGAATTATTCAGGTTAAGTTATCTGTTAAATTATTATTTTTACTATTGGCAATGAATTAAATTAGATTCTGGTCAGATAATGAAAATTTGACTAAATTTGTCAAAACAAATATTGCAAAATGCAAAATATTGGAGAATTAATACGGACATTAAGAGAAAAAGAGGGATACCCTTTGCGGAAGGTTGCCGCATTTTTGGATATAGACCAGGCTGTGTTAAGTAAAATTGAACGGGGACAAAGAAAGTTGACAAAAGAACAGGTAATAAAATTGGCTGATTTTTTTAATTACAATGAAAAAATGATGTTGATTACTTTTTTAAGCGACCGGATTATTTATGAGATTGGCAACGAAGAGTATGCAAAAGAAGCTTTAAAAGTTGCTGAAGAAAAGATAGAATATGAAGTATTTAAAACGATAGACAGAGGTAAAACCATTAAAATAATTGCTAAGACGCTAAAACAATTTTCAAAAGTTCGTAATGCATGGATTTATGGTTCTTTTTCACGGGAAGACGATGGGCCAAAAAGCGATATTGATATAGCTGTAAAAACCGACGAAGGGTTTAGCTATTTCGACCTGGCAGAAATACAATATAGATTGGAAAATGTAGTGAATAGAAAAATTGATGTAGGTTTTATTGATTCTTTTAAGCCGCACATTTTTAAAAATGTTGAACCGGATTTAAAGCTTATTTATGAAAGATAGCAGAAAAGGCAGTTACGAGAGGCTGATTCATATCCAAAAATCGATTCTTGAAATTGAATCATACACCCAAAATGTGAGCAAAGATGACTTTTTAAATGATCAGCTTCTTTCAAGTGCTGTTTTATTCCAGTTTAGTGTAATCGGGGAGGCGGTAATTCATATTGAACCATCTTTGTTGGGAAAATATGAATATCCATGGTATAGAGTCAGGGCGTTTAGAAATCTAATATCACATGAGTATTTTCAGATTAAGTTATTGGCTGTCTGGGATATTGTAGTAAATGATTTGCCAAAATTAAAAGAACAAATAGAAGTCATATTGAAAAATGAACTTCAATAAACATACCAACCCTAAATTTTAAAGGGAAAATCATTTGTGGATAATCACAATTTGATTAATTTTTTACCAGCACATAAAAATAAATTTCAATTTCTTTTGTCATTACAAAAAATATATATTTCTTTGTACTCTAAAACAAAAATAGTCAAATATTATAAAACAATATAATATGGCACTTGATGATACCAGAAATAAAATTTTAAGCGTTGCTGATAATTTGTTTGGCAGGTTTGGGTTTCATAAAACCTCGATGGATGAGATAGCGAAAATTGCGAGAAAAGCAAAAGGTTCTTTATATTATCATTTTGCGAATAAGGAGGAACTTTTTAAAGAGGTTGTATCAAAAGAGATAGTGAATTTTAAAGATCAGCTATCTGTTATTATAAGCGATAGTGATTTAAGTGCTTCGGGTAAAATTAAGACATATCTTACCAGGAGAATGGAGATATTAAATGATGCCGCAAACTATCATGAAACGATAAAAGCTGACTTCTTCGAACATTTTGATTTTATTGATGATTTAAGAAATGAACTGGATGAATGGGAAAAAAGAAATCTGAAAAAGATAATATTACAAGGAGTTGAGACAAATGAATTTGTTGTTGTTGGTGATATTGATGTTTTGCTGGATGTATTTATTATGGTAATAAAAGGACTTGAAATACCATTCTTCCTGCAAAATAAGTATAAAAAATATTCTCCATACTTTGATGGATTAATAGGAATACTAACAAAAGGATTAGCTACATAATTTTCTTGAACAGAACTGAGCATAAAGCATATATGATATAACTGAAACAGAGAAAAATGAAAACCTTTTCAGGAAAAATATTAAAAATTTTAGGATGGAAAATAGTAGGTGAATTTCCGGATGTAAAAAAGTCAATAACAATATTTGCACCTCACACGGCTCATATTGATGCAATTCATGGAAAATTGGGATTTGCTGAACTAGGAATTAAATACCTGTTTCTATCTAAAAAAGAGCTTTTCTTTTTTCCTATGAATTTAGTAATGAAAAAATTTGGTTCTATTGCTGTCAGAGGTGTTAAAGATAAAAATGCAATTTATCAAATTGTTGATCTGTTAGATAATGCAGATGAATTGAATATCATAATATCTCCGGAAGGATGGATTAAAAAAGTTACAAAATGGAATAAAGGTTTTTATTATATGGCATCAAAAGCCAATGTTCCGATTGTGGTTACTTATCTCGATTATAAGAAAAAAGAGATGGGAATAAAAGGTGTAATTTATGATATTCAGGACTTTAATTCAGTAATGAAACAAATAAACATCATGTATAAAGGTGTCTCCGGGAAACGTCCTGAACAGTTTGCTTTAAATACAGTAAACTAAATTTTTTTATCAAATAACTGACTATTAAACAGAATAAGTATAAAACAATTAAAAAGAAGAACATGAACAAATTGGCAAAAGGGATAATAAAACTAAGATGGCTGATAATAATTGTAGTACTGGGATTAACCCTGTTTTTTGGTTATCAACTTAAGGGAATAAGAATTGATGCAGATGTTATAAATTCATTACCCGATGATGATGCAACTGCTGTTTTATATACCGATATAGGTAATAAATATGGCGGGAATACTATGGGAATGGTAATAATACAAGCAGATAATATATTTGATACTGAAGTATTGGAAGATATAAAGCAAGTAACTGATACTGTTAAATATATTGATGGAGTTTCTACAGTAACAAGCCTTACAAATGTGATTGATATTAGAGGAAGTGATTGGGGAATAGAGATAGGAAAATTAGTAGATGAATATGATTTACCTACTACACAAAATCAACTTGATAGTTTGAAGCACCGGGTAATGTCAAAAGAAATGTATAAAGGAAATATTGTTTCTGAAGACGGAACCTCTACACTGGTGATGTTTACTCTACTCGATGATGTTGACAAACAAGCGGTAGCAAAAGAAGTAAAAGAAAAAATTACCAAACTAAATCTTCCGGAAGAAATTAGTTTCGGTGGAATACCAATGATGATGAATGATATATCAACCTTATTGTTGGTTGATATGAGGAATCTAATCCCCATTACATTCATTATAATAATGTTGGTTCTTTTAATCAGTTTCAGGTCTGCCCGCGGAGTTATTTTACCTCTTTTAACAGCAAGTATTTCAATTGTTTGGGTTTTAGGGATTATGCAATTATCAGGTTATATGTTGAATTTAGTTTCAATCAATATGCCCGTTGTCCTACTTGCAGTTGGTAGTGCTTATACTATTCATGTTATTAACAGGGTAAATG
>JAUVKT010000105.1 GCA_030596125.1 Bacteroidales bacterium
ATACTCATCTCCAAACTCTCTGAGCCGTGTAGCAATCATTCCGGAAACCCGGCTTTTTATTGCTGTTGCTACGGTGGCACTGTTCAGTCCATGCATTATCATTTTGTTCTGATCGAGTACTATCTGAAGTTCGGGCTTTGACCTGTCCCGACTTATCTGAATATCCTTTGTCCCCTCTATTCTACTCATTTTTTCCGCCAGTTCCTTTGCAACAATATTGGTAGCAGCAATATCATAGCCATAAATCTCCACTACGATATTGTTACTTCCGAAACTCATCCCCTGATCAGTCGTGGCGACCTGATAGTTAACAATTTCGGGGAATTGTGCCAGTTCAGCTCTGAAAGCCTCAGCCAGGTCCCATACAGAATGTTCCCTTTCACCAACCGGTTTCAACGACATCGTATATATAATTGTATGTGTTCCTGTTGAACTGAACATTGATGCAAAATTCATCTCCTCATCTGTTCCGGTAGAAGTAGAGATAAGAGTTATATCGGGGAATTTTTCCATCAGAATGGCATCTATCCTGGCAGCAAGCTTTTTGGTCTCACTCACCCTGGTGCCTGTCTGCATTTCAATAGTTGCACTCATCCTCGACTCATCAGCTTCAGGAATAAATTCAGCACCTATTTTAGTCAATAATAATATAGATCCTATAAAAACCAAAATGGCAATAAGTGGCACCATCCGTTTATGTCTCAATGCCCAGCGAAGGGTTTTTTCATAAAACTGCTCCATCAATCCCAGAAATTTCTTAATGGTATTATCGTAACTGAATCTGCGATTTTTTCTTTTCCCATTAACTCTGAGGCGAAGCATTATCGAACTTAACGTAGGTGTGAGAGTAATTGCCGCTACCGTTGATGTAATAGTAGTGAGGGTAACAATCATACCCAGTTGCTTAAACAGTACTCCCGTAAATCCTCCTACCAGTGTAAGTGGGAAGAATACTGCAACAACTGTAAGTGTTGTAATAATTACCGCAAGCCATACCTCATTTGTAGCATAGATTGCAGCCTCCCTGGGACTGCTGCCCCTGTCGATATGTCTTGAAATATTCTCCAGTACAACTATAGCATCATCAACTACCATCCCGATCGCAATAGAGAGTGACGAAAGTGAAATAATGTTTATTGAATTTCCTGATATATAGAGGTAGATAAATGCAACGATCAGGGATATTGGAATTGTAATGATCACAATAAATGTAGCCCTCCATCTTCCCAGGAAGAAAAGTACCACAAAGATAACAAAGATACCTGCAAACAACAGTGTATTGGTAAGGTTACTAATTGAACCTACAATAAATTCAGATGAATCAAAAATAACCTCAATTTTAACGTCAGGAGGCAGGTCTTTCTGAAGTTCAGCCAGAGTTTCCTGCACCTCCTGTGCTACCTGCACGCTATTACCACCCGATTGTTTCTGAACGTACATTCTTAGTCCAAGCTTGCCGTTTATTCTCTCTTCAAGTTTTGTGTCTTTTGTTGTATCAGTAATATCTGCAACATCTTTCAGATAGATGTTGTTTCCATTAAAACTGGCAACCACTATATCCTTTATTATTGCCGACTCACTGAACTCCCCCTGGATACGTAATGGATAATCAAGTTCACCCATCTCCAGATAACCTGCCGGCATATTCAGGTTCTCTGCCCTTAAAACATTTCCGATCTGCTCAACACTAAGATTGTATGCTTCGAGCTTAAGGGGATCAACATCTATGTAAATTGTACGCTTTGGAGCTCCTGCAACACCAACAGAACCTACTCCTTCGATCCTGTTAAGTGGGTTAACTATTTTTTCATCAAGTATCTTTTCAAGTCCTGCATAACTCTCATCAGCAGTGATTGCATAAAAGAGTATCGGCATCATACTCGAATTAAATTTGAGTATAGTAGGGTCCTCGCAATCTTCAGGAAGGAAGTTTTTTATAAAATTGAGCTGATCCCGTATCTCGTTTGCAGCTTCATCGAGATTAGCTTCCCACTCAAATTCCAGGAACATGATTGAAGTATTGTCACTCGAGGTTGATGTTATCTCTTTAAGATTACTTACTGAATTAAGCGAGTTTTCGAGTGTCTTGGTAACATTCGTCTCTATATCAGCTGCGCTGGCACCCGTATAAGATGTAAATACCGTCAGAAACGGGAACTCCATTTCCGGGTAAAGATCAACAGGTAGCTTTATCAGGGAGTAGAGACCCATAACTATCAGAGCAATAAAAATAAGGATAGTTGTTAAAGGCCTTCTTACTGCATTACTGTATATACTCATATCAAATATTTCAAATCAATTACTTAACAACTTTTATCTTATCATCATTCATCAGTTTTGTCTGGCCGTCAACAACTACCATATCGCCATCCATTAATTTGTCGCTGACAATCTCAATCTTATCATCAAATCTTTTCCCGATTGTCACATTATATCTTTTTGCAACACCGTCCTTTTCTACAAAGAGATATCTGATATTGGTCCCCTGCTGCTGCAAAACAGTATTGGCAGCAACGATATAAGCCTCTTCTTCATCCACAAACATAGAGACCCTGGCAAACATTCCGGGTTTGATCCTGTTGGAACTGTTTGGCACCTCGATCTCTACCTGGAATGATCTGGTATTGGGATTTATTACAGGATATACGAGTATCACTTCGCTATCAAATTCTTCATCTTTAAGAACATCAGCTATAACTGTGGCCTTCATACCGTTCTTAACTAAAGGATAATACTTTTCAGATATATTCAGAACAGCCTTCAGAGGGTTTACCTGCATAAGTGTTACGATACATGCTTTACCTGCCTGTGTGTTCGGAGCTCCCGAATATATCTCTCCGTCTTCATAGTATTTGGCTGTAATAACACCACTAAATGGAGCGTGTAAAAGTGTATTATCTGAAAGAAACCGGAGTGATGATTTAGTAATATCATATTGGGTCTTTAGCTGATCATAAGCCTGCTGTGTAATACTACCTGTTTCAAGAAGAGTTTCCATCCTGTTAATGTCAACCTCAATACTCCGAAGCTGGATCTGTGTCTGATACAACTGTGTCTGGTCCATCAGGAACAATTTATCTCCTTTTCTGACAGCATCGCCCGGTTCAACATAAATTTTCTCGATCCTGCCAGGGGTAGCCGGAGCTATGTAGACCTCTTCGTATGCCTGCAGAGTGGCACTGTAATCGATTGTTCTGCTGATATTGGTACGCTTCAGCGACATGGTCCTGACCAGTATCTCACTCTTTTGAACTTCTTCACCAGAGGTCTCCGTTAACCCTGTCTCTTTGTTGTCCGGTTTACAAGCGAATAAAAGCAGGTTTATGATTAATACAAATGATATTAATTTTATCTGTTTCATTGTTGGTATGTTTATTTTTATTTACTCAGATTATTTAAAAGTTTGTCTAACGCCAGCTTTGTTTGTAGCAGATTCATCAGGCTTGATATATAATTATTCTCAGCATCAAGGTAATTACCATTTGCCTGTGTAAGGTCAAGGCTCGATGCCACGCCCTGCTTATACTTATTCTCCACACTGGTATAAATTCTTTTTGCCACTTCAACATTTTTTTTCTGACTCTGAAACTGTTCATTCGCATTTAAAAGATTATAGCGCAGTTGTTTTTCCTGCAACCTTAACTGATCGCTTACCATTGATTTGTTAGTCCTTATCTTCTGAAGATCAAATTCTGCTCTCTTAATTTTTGAATAGCGCTGACCACTCGCAAAAATCGGGACAGAAAGCTGCAAACCTATCATTGAATTGGGGAACCATTGCAAATCGTTAAGCTTATCACCCATGCCGCTTTCGTTATATGTATAAAAGCCTGAAAGAGTAGGCAAGACAGTTGATTTTTGCATCTTTACTGCTAATTCGGAAAGCCTTTCCTGGCTGCTTAACAACCTGTAATCAATACTGCTTTGAAGGTCAAAATCCTGTGCAGACAGAGCTATTACATTAACCTCTTCGATAAAATTTTCAAGTGATTGTGTAAGGGTGATTACTGTTTCAGGTTCAACACCCAACTGGAATCTCATAAGGTTGTAACTAACCTCAATATTGCGTTCCATCGACCGTCTTGTATTGTCTATCATGCTAACATTTGATACCATCTGATCAACATCTGTCTCCTCGGCCATCCCAACCGAAAACATTGACTTTGTTGCAAAAAGCATCTCCTCAAGGTTTTTACGGTTTTCATCAAGGATCTTCAAAGACTCTTCCGATACCAGGATAAGGTAATAGGTTGAGATTATCAACTCTCTGGTATCCTGTTCAGATTTTTCAAGTCCCTGTACCGACAGCTCTTCAGCTAATCTGGCTGTTTGCACACCAACAAAATAGGATGCATTAAACAGTAGCTGGGATACCTGTAATCCGTAACTGGTGTTATATTTTGATCCGAACTGTATCGGAACCTTTTCTCCCGGTGGCAGTCCAAGGAATTCACCCGGCAGAAGCGTAGTCATAAGCTTCAGGTTATCATTTAATGATGCATTACCATCTACCTTGGGCAAACCTCCTGAAATAGCTTCCCATGTCGACATCCGGGCAGCCTCAATATCGAGTTTTGATGCCTTAATGGTTTTATTATGCAGGATCGCATACTCCTGTGCCTCGCCTAATGATAACCTCAGACCATTATCAGCCTCCTGTCCGAATACCATTGAAGTAACAGTCGCAAACAGGATAATAATCAGCAATTTATTTTTTACTCTTACTCTCATTCTATCTAAAATTTTATCTGATTTCTATATTTATCTATCAATTCACACCCATTTTTTGTTGAGATTCCCCTAAGGTAGTTAAACAGGAGATTATCAAGCACTTCCCTTCTGTCAAACCGGCCTGTCGGAAAATATTCACTACTTCTTGTAAGATCCATAAATCCATGTATCCCGGCATTTACAATCTCAATATTCAGATCGCTGCGGAATATCTTCTCTTCCACTCCACGTTTTAGCAGAGCCATAGACATCTCATAGTTCCGGATATCACTTTTATTTATTATCCTTTCGTAAACATTGTAATGATATTTCCGGAGTTCCGTTAGAAAGGAGGGGTCTGCATTTTGAAAATGACCTGAAGCAATCTTAAGAATACTGAAAATCACTTCAATTACATTTTCTGATTTAGCCATCTGGTCAAAAAACAGTTTTTTCTGTTTCCCGACCATGCTCTGTATCACACTTATCAGCAAAGCATCCTTATCGGCAAAATTTTCATAAATTGTACGCTTCGATATACCTATATGACTGGCAAGGCTATCCATGGTAACCCTTCGTATACCAAACTTCATAAACAGACCTGCGGCCTCCCCGGTTATTCTCTCCCTGTTATCCATTAATAAATTTCAAATTTGTTGCAATAATGATAAAACTTTTTGAGTTTTCAAAGTTTTCTATGTTAAAAAATCATAATAATCGGTGAACGGGGTATTATCATCGGTAAACCGGAATAGGAAACCAGAAGAAGATTGAAAGTTGTCATTCCGATCCGGCAGTCGCCGGAGAAGGAATCTGTCAATAATGATAAAATGATCTTGATTGACGGACCTTTGAATTCCCGGATCAAAATACCCCGGAGGGGTTGAAGTTCAATAGCCACGGTCCCAACCGTGGTTACAATAACACAAGCAATGATCAACCCCGGAGCGGGTTGAATTTTTTCTTTCTCCATGCCTCCTCAAAAGAACTCACCTATACAGATACACAAACCCCCGATACTCTTTACCATCATAAAATACATCATCCCATCCACGGGCTCTGATGATATAAAAATATACACCCGGACTAACATAGGAGCTACCCATCTTGCCATCCCATCCTTGCCAGTCGGCCAGCGAATCCCCCTCTCCGTCAAAGAGGTAGACCCTTTTGCCAGATCTGGAAAATAACTGAACCGAAAGGCTCCTGAGAGATTTCGATTCAATGTAAAAATAATCATTGGCACCATCTCCGTCGGGGGTAAAGACATTGGGGATATCAAGGGAAGAGGGCTCTACAATTATCTTATCAAACCTAACCGAATCGATACACCCTTTATCGCTCTCTATCGTAAGGGTTACCGAATATTCACCCGGATAATAATATGTATGAATCCCCGGATCAGGAAGTGTGGATATTGTGTCATCACCGAAATCCCAGATATAATTAAGGGCTCTCACCGAATTATCTGTAAATGTAACCTCAAGTGGTGCCTCCCCCCTGTCGGGATCTACCTCAAATTCTGCTTTCACATGTATCGACTCATAAAAAAACGACGACTCACTTACACAAGTATAACTGTCGGTTACCTCCAGTTTATACCATACATCCTCCAGGGGGGGTGTGTCTATCTCTTTTATCATATATCCACTCATCGAATAATCATACGTTTCAGGATAAGGCAAACTTGATACTGGATCAGACGACCACAAGTAACCAACATCATTAGGAAGAACCAGTTGTTGTCCATTTATAATATCATGATAGTAAAAAGTATCAGCTTCGGCCTTTCCCCTTAAGTTTATTTCATAACATAATGCTTGCTGAAGACCAATCTCGGCATACGGACTATCTACAAAAATCCAGGCCACAATAGATGTATCGTACCCTCCACCATCAGTTATATGTACAAGGTATCCTCCCCTTGTCAGGTTAGTTAAAGAGGAAGCTACCGCATTGATATCAGTATGTATAGGGATGTCAAAGCCTTGTGAATTAAAATTATATCCAAACCAGTCGAAGGTAAAGGGTGCTGTTCCACCCGGGCTAACGGTCTGCAGACCGGGAACGTTACCTCCTGTGGCACAATAGATAAATACCGGATCATTATCAATAGGTGACAGGTAATCAGTATAAGTCAAAGCATTCCTTCCCGGAGATGAGATCTGGGCCTCTGCAAGAAGGGTGCTGAACAAAAATATAACAGGTAATAATCTCTTCACACTAAAAACATTCACTTTAGCCTCTTAAAAATAACGGCAACATGTCCGATTTGTTATAGGCTATGCAATTATAATAAAAGTGGAGAGTGTATCCAAACCTCTGGTGTTACTTACAACTTGTTTTATTACCTTTGAGACTCAATTTTTATCAGCTGTAAGGTATATGTCCGTTGAATATCTAGAAGAGTTAAATGATGCCCAAAGGGAGGCTGTAATTAATTATAAAGGTCCTGCTCTGGTTATTGCCGGTGCGGGGGCGGGTAAGACCCGTGTTCTTATATACAGAATTGCCCATCTCTTAAATGAAGGTGTACCTGCAGGTGCAATACTCGCCCTTACCTTCACAAACAAGGCTGCCGGTGAGATGAGAGAGAGGATAATCAACCTGACAGGGTACGAAAATGCCAGGTATCTGTGGACGGGAACATTTCATAGTATCTTTGCCAGGATTCTTCGTATCAATTCCGACAAACTGGG
>JAUVKT010000160.1 GCA_030596125.1 Bacteroidales bacterium
CAGAATGAAAACTGGTATGGTTATTATTCCGGAACTTTTGGAAGATCGGTTAAGTACATTTCCGAAGTCAGCTATGAACTTTCCGGGAACTCAAATATTACTGCATCACTAAGGAGCAAGGTATCATCTGATGATACTTATTCTGAAAGAGGCATTAAAGCTTCTGAAGAGAACCATCTCAATTCAATAAGGTTAACACTTAGATGCAGACCTGTAGAATGGATGGATGTTTCAGCCAGGGTAGAGATCAACAGTGAAAACAGCGGGGAGGCAAAAGGAGTTATGGCATATGCCGGCATAAAAGTAATACCAGAGGGATTTCCCCTAAATATTATACTAAGAACCGCTGTCTATTCTATCGATAGTTATAGTAACCGGATATACACATGGGAGGATGATCTTCTCTTTTCTCCAATGATCTCTCCACTGTATGGTGATGGAGTAAAATCATACATTGTAATTAATTACAACTACAACCGGAAGATCAACTTCAGATTTAAAACCGGTTTCTCTGACTATATCTCCCGGGGAGTAAGGTCAGTGAAGCACGATTACAGGATACAGGTTAAAATTAATTTTTAGGCGAAGAGGGTTTAATATCCTTTATGTTCAGTTGAATATTGCGAATCCCCTTAAACTCATTCATCTCTACTGTATATGCAATATCAAATATATTTCCGCCGGAGACATCGTCCATCTTGTTACCCTGTCCGAAAGCTATTGCCGGAATACTGATTGTCCCTGTCGATTCACAGCAAAGATCAAGCTTAAGATGCTCGCCTCCTGAACCTACAACACGACCGGCTCCCGTATCACAAACATGTTTTGTCACAAAAACCGGCGCCATATTTCCCGGTCCGAAAGGCTGAAACTGACTGAGGACATTAAAAAACTTATCATTAATATCAGTAAATTCAATCTCCATATCAATATCAACCCTGGGCATAAGCTGATCTTCAGTAATTGTTTCGGAAACCACTTTTTCGAACATCTCAATAAAACCGGGAATATTTTCTTTCTTCATTGTGAGGCCTGCAGCATACATGTGTCCTCCGAAACTCTCCAGGAGGAGGCGGCATGCTTCAATTGCCTTATAAAGATCGTAACCTGCAACTGATCTGGCCGATCCGGTAGCATATCCGTTCGACTCTGTCAATATGATTGTAGGTTTGTAATGAGTCTCAATTAACCTTGAAGCAACAATACCTATTACACCTTTATGCCATTCCGGGTTAAATAAAACGGTTGACCGGGAGTTAGCCATCCCCGGGTCTGCCGATATCATTTGTAATGCCTCAGTAGTAATAGACCTGTCAACAGACCTTCGCTCTTTATTACAGCTATCAATCTCTTTACTTACCTCCGCTGCATGAGATTCATCTTCAGATACAAGAAGTTCAACCGCCCGGCTTCCCGACTCCATCCTGCCTGCTGCATTTATTCTCGGACCAATTTTAAAAACAATATCCTCAATAGTGATCACCTTTCTTATTTTCGACTCCGTTATTATTTTTCTCAATCCCAGCCTTGGACTGTTATTCAGTTGTTTAAGCCCATAATAAGCTAACACCCTGTTTTCGCCTGTCAGGGGGACTATATCAGAAGCTATACTAACAGCTAAAAGATCGAGGAATGGAATAAGATCATCGAAAGGGATACTATTAATATGTGCATAAGCCTGAATAAACTTAAATCCTACACCGCATCCCGAAAGATCTTTATATGGGTAACTGCAACCCGGCTGCTTAGGATCCAATACAGCAACTGCTGCAGGAATCTTATCCCCCGGAAGGTGATGGTCGCATACAATAACATCGAGGCCAAGCTTATTGGCATAATCTACTTTTTCAACCGCTTTTATCCCGCAATCAAGAGTGATAACCAGCTTGCAATTATTATCTGCTGCATAATCAAGTCCTTCCGATGATACTCCATAGCCCTCCCTGTATCTGTTGGGGATATAAAAATCAACATTAGTACAGTACCTTGTCAGAAATGAATACATCATTGCTACAGAGGTTGTACCATCAACATCATAATCGCCATAAACAAGGATCTTCTCATTTTTATCTATGGCAGATGACATCCGGTCAACAGCAATATTCATATCCTTCATCAGAAAAGGATCGTGTAAAGCGTCAAACTCAGGCCTGAAATATTGCTTTGCTTCATCATAAGTGGTAATAGATCGCTGGGCCATAAGGTTAGCCAGTGGCTCAGAAACCTCCAGCGATTTCATCAATTGTTTAATAACAACCGAATCTCCCTTTTCTTTTATTACCCAGTTTTTTTCCATTACCGGTTAAACGATTTGCCAGTTAAAATTAAAAACCTCTCTTAGTTTCTCCTTAAGAACACTTTTCACCTGCTTAATATCCTGCTCTGACCCCAGCTCTTTACTCAGGGATGTAACATCCTTGTCGGTATAGCCACAAGGATTTATATAATTAAAATAATCGAGTCTGGTGTTCACGTTAAATGCGAAACCGTGCATAGTAACATACCTTGACGCCTTAACACCAATGGCACAGATCTTCCTTGTCTTTCCAACAATATCCTTATCGAGCCATACACCTGTTGCGCCATCCAGCCTGTCACTCTCTATCCCATATTCTTTTACAGTATGGATAACTGCCTCCTCAAGAGTATAAATATATTGCTTGAGTGTCAGGCCAAATTGTTCAAGGTCAAAGATCGGATACCCTACTATTTGTCCCGGTCCATGATATGTAATATCTCCACCCCTGTCAATCCTGTAAAATGTAGCATCTTTAGCCTGAAGCTGAATATGATCAAGCAACATATTATTATCAGAC
>JAUVKT010000161.1 GCA_030596125.1 Bacteroidales bacterium
CAATTTATTTTATTAGTTTTTTCTTCTTCTTTTTGTTCATTCGGAGGTTCTCTTCCATAGAGTTCAAATTCTTTCATTTCTGGTTCCATTGTTTAGTTTCTTTTGCCCTGTATGACTTACCATTCATATTGATAATATGAGGTCGGGAGTGATACGATCCACCATTGCAGCGGTCAGCACCGGATCCCAGAAAATCTCGCTGCAATATAAATGTCTATAATAAGACAAGGAGGAAATGCCGCTAAATCAAATTTCAGAAGAAAAAAATCAATATCAGATAGATTGGAATGAATCTTTTCCGATGCAGCGAAACATCAAAGACATCACTAATAAACCCTATTATAATTCGGGGGACTTAAGAAAGACAATAAAATAGCCTGCCAGCTTGTTTTTATAAAGGGTTAGTGGATTTTGATTTCCTAATTTCATAACTTGCATTTTCTCTCTAACTTTCATTAAACCACAACCAACCAGCATGAAAAATAATTTATTTGATGACGTAAAAAGATTCGTTAAACTGATTTACGTAGATTCAACCAATCCGGAAATTGATAATTTTGAGGAAAAATTAAGAATAGCAATAACTACAAAAGCATTATTTTCATTATTTATAGATCTTAGAACAGTAACCGAGAAAAATTATACTGACAGCAAAAATGGAACTTTTGATAATAACGATGTTGAAAAAGAACTTACACTATTTAAGCTTTTCGAAAACATTAAGACTGATTTAGAATCAGAAGATCCGAATGAATTTATGAATAATATTGCCAGGAGAATCAAAGATTATAAAGAAGAAACAAATCACAATTAAATCAATATGAGTAGTCGACTTCTAATGCTCCCGCTTCACATTTAATAAAATTTCTCTGCTACCCCGCATGTGGCATATTTACACGCCTATATTTGGTGCCTTCAAATTTCAAAGGGCTGGCATTTTTCCAATCTTCCATTCTTCCACTATTCCATATCTTCCCCTGGTGAAATATTTTCGTACCTCAAATTTCACAGGTCAAGCATTATTTATTTGCTATTTCGTCTTCTTTTTATGACATTTGATACAGGAATAAAGTTTTGCTCATAAAAATCGTTTTAGTATGCTTGTTAAAACATTCAGCAGTGCTGTTTTTGGTATTGATGCTGCCATAGTTACAATTGAAGTCAACGTATCGCCCGGTGTCAGGTTCTTTCTTGTTGGATTGCCTGATGTGGCTGTAAAGGAGAGTCAGCAAAGGATTGAGTCGGCCCTCAGATCGATGGGACAAAGGTGGCCTGGTAAGCAGGTAGTGATAAATATGGCTCCGGCTGATATAAAAAAAGAGGGATCAGCATTTGATCTTCCGCTTGCAGTTGGTATCCTTGCAGCCAACGAGAATATTGTTAAACATGATCTAAAAGATTATATTATTATAGGTGAGTTATCGCTTGATGGGTCACTTAAGCCTGTTAAAGGTATCCTTCCGGTTGCCCTGAATGCCCTCAAAGAGGGGTATAAAGGATTAATTGTTCCCTCGGTCAATGCCCTGGAGGCTGCTGTTGTTGAAGGGCTTGATGTATATGGAATGGAGCGGCTTCAGGATGTGGTTGATTTTTTTAACGGGATGAAAAAATTTGATCCTTTGCGTGTTGACATAAGTGAACTTTTTCTGTCAACGGCCAATATTTATGATGCCGACTTTAGTGATGTAAAGGGTCAGGAGAGAGTTAAAAGGGCACTCGAGGTCGCGGTGGCCGGAAGCCATAATATTATAATGGTTGGCGCTCCCGGCTCGGGTAAGACAATGCTGGCCAGACGATTGCCTGGAATTGTGCCTCCGCTCACCCTTGATGAAGCTCTCGAAACAACTAAGATACACTCTGTGGCAGGTAAGTTAGATGGTAAAACATCTCTGATGACCAGAAGGCCGTTCAGGGCTCCGCATCACACTATTTCGAATATTGCACTGGTCGGGGGCGGATCAAATCCTCAGCCGGGGGAGATCTCCCTTGCTCATAACGGAGTTTTGTTTCTTGATGAACTGCCTGAATTCCAGAGGAGCGTGCTTGAAGTGATGAGGCAGCCTCTTGAAGACAGAACCATTACTATATCCAGGGCAAGGTTTACCGTTGATTATCCTGCAAGTTTTATGATGGTTGCTTCGATGATTCCTTGTCCGTGCGGTTACTATAATCACCCCGATAAGGAGTGTGTATGCTCACCCGGGATGGTTCAAAAATATCTTAATAAAATTTCCGGACCATTGCTTGACAGGATCGATATTCATATAGAGGTTGCACCGGTTACCTTTGATGATCTGACAATGAAAAGAGAAGCTGAGAGTTCAGATGAAGTAAGAAAAAGGGTAGTTGCAGCAAGGGAGATACAGATAAGCAGGTTCGGTGATATTGATGGCCTGTATTGTAATGCACAGATGTCGTCAGCTAACATAAAAGAGTTTTGTAAAACTGATGAACCGGGCAGAAGCATTCTGAAGAATGCCATAGAAAAACTGGGCCTCTCGGCCAGGGCTTATGACAGGATACTAAAAGTAGCCCGGACAATAGCTGATCTTGAGAACGAAAAGGATATTAAGACAGTTCATATTGCCGAAGCTGTTAATTACCGAAGCCTCGACCGTGACGGCTGGGCCGGTTAAGAGCACTCTACCTTAAAATAAAGGCAATAGAAACACCAAGATAATTACCAATTGCGTAACCTGCTATCCCGATAATCAGACCGGTGAGGATAATTTCACGGTTCTTCAGGGCTCCGGCAACTACCGGTACGAAAGGGGGAGAGCAGATAAGTGCACTACCGGAAATTATAACGGTATCG
>JAUVKT010000006.1 GCA_030596125.1 Bacteroidales bacterium
TCCGGCAAAGTCGAGTAAATACTTACGAATTTTATCTTCATTTTTGGATAGTCTCGGAATCTTGCATATCTCTTCAAAATATCTCCAAAGGACATTAGGTTGTAAGTTGTTGATAATCATTATTTAATAAAGAGTATTATAGTATATAAGTTTTATGGGAGATAAAAGTAGTAAATTCTAATAATTAACTTGATTAAGTTGGTAAATAGTTCTTTTCTGTCTCCAAAAAAGTTCTATTTTTACCCTTCCTAATATGAACCGAGCATGACAAAATTTTATCTATTATGACACACAGTGGTATGATTAAATTTTGTCTTGCGAGCTGCATCTGACCATTGAAAATAAATTATAAACAGATGAATATTAACTCAAACGAAATATTTATTATGGAAAAGAGAAAAATTGTTACTCTACCGGGTGATGGCATAGGTGAAGTAGTTCTCGAACAGGCTGTTCGTGTTATTTCTGCTGCCGGATTTGAAGCAGAATATATTCACGGGGATATTGGATGGGAGTTCTGGTGCAAGGAAGGTAATCCACTTCCACAGCGAACTATTGACCTGATAGATGAGCATAAAATTGCACTTTTCGGGGCAATCACATCCAAGCCAAAGGATGATGCTGCTATAGAACTGGATCCTTCCTTAAGGGACAAAGGCCTTGTTTATGCCAGTCCGATCGTGGGTCTCAGACAGCATTTCAATCTTGATATATGTCTGCGTCCCTGTCGCACATATAAAGATAATCCGCTTAATTTCATTCGAAGGAGCAAGGATGGGGGAGTTGAGGAGCCTTATGTTGACGTAGCTATTTTCAGACAGAATACAGAAGGTCTGTATGGCGGGGTTGAGTGGACTAATCCTCCTGACCAGGTTTACGATGCATTGATGACACATCCTAAATTCAGAAAAAATTTTGGTTCAGCTCCTGTTGAGGATATCTCTGTTTCTACCAGAATATTTACCAGAAAGGCAACTGAAAGAATTCTGAGAGCTGCTTTTGAACACGCCGAAAAGTATGGATACAGGTCGGTAACTGTTTGCGAAAAACCTAATGTTATCAGGGAAACATCAGGAATGATGTTGCTTATGGCCAAGGAGATACAGAAAAATGAATACCCGCAGATAGAGTTATGGAACACAAATATTGATGCCCAGATGATGTGGCTGACGAAAAATCCTGAAAATTACGGAGTTATTGTTGCTGGTAACATGTTTGGAGATATTGTATCGGATGCGTTTGCCGGTTTAATAGGTGGTCTGGGATTTGCCTGTTCAGCACAATTTTCCGAAGATGGAATAGCCGTATTTGAACCAACTCATGGATCAGCTCCAAAATATGCAGATTTTAAGACATCAATTGTTAATCCGGTTGCTATGATCGAATCGGCCTGCATGATGCTTGACTATATCGGTGAGCGTGAGATCGCCGGAAAGGTACGGAAGGCGGTTGCTGAGGTTATTGAGGAGGGTAGTGTACGAACTTATGATATAATGAAGATGTCGGGCCGGGAAGATGTTACTGGCAGGGGTGCCGCTTCAACGGTTGAGATGGCTAATGCGATTATTGCACGGTTACAAAAACAATAAGAATCAGGTTATGACAGAAGAGATATTAAAATTATGGCCGGAGCTGGAATGGATTTCTGATCCTGAGCTTCGTGAGAATAGTGCCCGGACATGGGAATTAGCTCTCAAGAGGAGTGTGCTTACACCTGCCGATCTGGAGCGTATTCCGTTTACACTCTTGTGCGGCCCCGATCTTAAGGTCAGTTTTATGGCTCATAAGAGATGTGTGGTGCATGTGGCAAAGGAGAGTGGTGAAAAGATGAACTCCTTCTTTGGAAATGAACTGCCGGTAAATATGGATATCCTGATTTCAGGAGCTATCCTTGCTGATGTTGGAAAATTGCTCGAATATGTACTTGATGAGGATGGTAATGCCGTTCAGGGTAGCTATGGGAAGTATCTGCGTCACCCCTTTTCAGGGGTCTCGCTTGCTGAAGAGTGTGGCTTGCCTCCCGAGGTATGCCATATTATTGCTGCTCATGCAGGTGAGGGTGACCATATTAAAAGAACAACTGAAGCATACGTGGTGCATCACGCTGATTTTATGACCTTTCTGCCCTTCAAAAGCAGGCTAATCGTGTGAGACTAAAAATGAAATTAGCCACAGATTACTCACAATAATATCTATTTTCAAAGGTGTTCGTGATATCACTTTGTTAAGTTCACAGATTTACATAAGAATTAAATCAGTGATAATCAGTGCAATCTGTGGCAGCTTTTTTTTTAATTTCAAATAAATGTATTTTCGGAGGGGACTCAACAATTAATACACAATGGCAATTGAATTTAGGAACTTAACTGTATATAAAAGAAAGATTTGATGATTTTATTAAACAATCTGAAGGAATCAGACGATTGCATAATCATATTCCCGATAAATCGGGACTGAAAAGTGTATATAGCCTTATCTTCAGATTGCTGACTGCTAACTGCTGACTGCTGACTGCTGACTGCTGACTGCTGACTGCTGACTGCTGACTGCTGACTGCTGACTGCTGACTGCCGACTGCTGACTGCTGACTGCTGACTGCCGACTGCTGACTGCCGACTGAAGATTGCCGACTGAAGATTGCCGACTTAAAGATGTAAAGGATAATGAGATTTACCATTTTAAGCAATTCAAACTTAAGACACTGAATAGTTACTATTTCTTTAATGAGTATCAGAAAGGAAATTCTTTCAGTTCCTTTACATTTAACTCTTCGATTTTTGGTTTTTCAGCATCCTGGTGCACTGAATTGCCATCAACAAAAATAGCTTTAAAAGGTACGGTTGGACAAGCATACTCACAGGCGCCGCATCCTATACATATCTTATCGTTTGTTTCAGGTATAACAAGATTCCCTTCGAACGGAACCATATAGACTGCTTTGGTAGGACAATGCTCTGAACATGCACCACATTCGGTCTTTTCTGTCTGAACGATACAGTTATCCTTTATAAAATGCACCTTCCCAATCTGTGTCAGTTTCTTTGCCTCAAGAGTTAATGGCAGAAGGGCTCCTGTTGGACATACATCGGTGCACCTCGTACACTCATAATTGCAGAATGATTTATGATAATCCATTCTTGGCTGCATAATTCCGGAGAGACCATATTCCCTGAATGATGGTACAATAACATTTTCAGGACATACATTAACACAAAGAGAGCATGCAGTACAGTAGTCGTTAAAGTGTCCCAGACTAACTCCTCCGGGTGGACATACAGCATATGTTCTATTCTCCTTTACAGTTGATTCCCTGGTTGGAACAGGAGCTCCTTTGACCGCAGGAGACTGATTCTGAGCCTTGATCAATCCTGTAGCAGATGCTATTGCTACAACCGATCCTGCAATAAACCTTCTTTTTCCATTATCAATTTCATCAATCGTAACCGGTTTAAAAATGTTATGTGGTAATCCATAAGAGATTGCATTATCAGGACATACTTCCAGACAGTTAAAGCAGGTAACGCAACGCGAAACATCTACATCCTCCTTAATAAAATCAATACAAGATGCCTTACAATTGGCTGCACACCTTCCGCAATGGGTGCAACTTGCATGGTTGATTGATATCCTGAATATCGATACTTTTGACAGTAATCCAAGCAGTGTGCCAACAGGGCAAACAGTGTTACAGTATAACCGGCCTCGTGTAAACGACAAATAACCGATAAGAGATAAAAATATTACCGGTAGTATATAGATAACCAGGGGTATTTTAATTATATCGACCCTGAAAACTGCATAGTTATGGAACAGGGCAAATATTTTAGCAAGGAGATTATTTACAACAATGATAACCGGCTCAAAAAAATAGGTCATAAACCTGCCGAAGATACTATAAGGATCCAGCAACGATACCAGAAAAATGCTACCGCTGAGCATAACGATCAGTGTTACAGCAAGGATCGAGTATCTCAATATAGTATATGGAGTAGAAAAACTAAAGCGGCTGAATTTACGTTTATATTTACCCCCTATCCTGCTCATTATATCCTGGTAAATTCCGAGCGGACAAAGAAAGGAGCAATATGACCTTCCGGTAAAAACTGTCAGGGCAATAACTACAATAAAACCGGTGGCAACCAATGCCGGTGTCTCCATAAATTTCAGGAATGACGGGGCAAACTGTATATAATGAATCACGGTAAACCACGTCTCCGGAATTACATACCTGAAATCCAGAAATGAGATAATAAGTAAGAGAAAAAACAGGGAGGCAAATAGTAATCTGAATTTCTTAAGAAACGGGACAGGCATCTGATAAGTTTTACATTGATATTCGCTTAATCTCAATCTTTGTCAGATCCATAACCCCAACACCCATCTGATCAGCAATTGGAATATGGTCGATCTGTGCAGGTTCCATACCAAGCATTCGTGAGGCAGCGCTATCGGCTGCTACCATATCAGTTGAAATAATCTGGGCTTTCATATTCACAACATCTGCGACGCTAACACCCTGAGGTCCGTTTCGCATCATAACGTTATAACAATCAACAATATTCAGCGCCGGTTTCTTCTCAAAAAGACCAAAATCTGCAATACACTGATGCAGGTCATTAGAATGCCACCATTTTCTGTCCCACACAGCGCCCATCAGGTTCTTAAGTGAACAGGTCATTTTAGTTGATGAATGATGTTTTAGTACCGGAACATTAATGAAAACATCAGATTCAAACAGGAGCTCATGTACCTTGGTAGTTTTAAGGCTTATCCCCCCAGGGACAGACACTTCCTGATAATAACTCTCTGCATCACCAGGAACCAGAGTTGCTCCTGCTGATTTGGCCGCTTTTTCAATACCTGAATTCTTATATGCCTTTACCCGGTTATGGGTAGAATTATCAAAAACATAAACTCTTTTTGCTCCGGCTTTCAGGCAGTGCTCTACAATTCTCTTAACAAGAACAGGGTTGGTATTTGCACCCATCTCGGGTGTCCTGTCCCATGCCATATTTGGTTTAATAACCACGATCTGCCCTCTTTTAACAAAATTGGTCATACCTCCTAAGGCACTCATTCCCTTATCGAACATAGAATCAGGTTCTCCACCCTTTATCGCAACAAGATCAGGAAAGGCCTGAGGTACTCCTGCTGCCCACAACTTATCGTATCCTCCAACCGAATAAGCGGCTCCTGCAACCAGTCCGGCACTAACCGACTTTCTGAGAAAATCTCTTCTTTTCATGTGCTTTCTAAATTGTTTGCCTTGTCGCAAATTACAATTTTTTTGCACAAAATAGTCGGCTTAGTGTTATATTAGCACCAGGTTATATAACATATAAGTAATAAACAATCATGAACATATTATTCTATGACTGCTTTTCAGGCATAAGCGGAGATATGAATCTGGGAGCTATGTTAGATTTGGGAATCGGGGAAGATTATCTCCGGGAAGAGTTAAATAAATTAAATCTGAATGGGTGGAAGCTCGATGTTACGAATGATCAGAGGCATGGTATATTCGGGACCAAAGTAACTGTTGTGCAAACTATTCACGAACATGTTCACCGTCATCTGTCAGATATTAATAAAATTATTAGTGAGAGTACTCTAAGTAAAGAGACTAAAAAAGTGGCATTAAAAATATTTACCGAGGTAGCAGAAGCCGAAGCTTCTGTACACCGGATGCCTGTGGAGAAGGTCCATTTTCATGAGGTGGGAGCTATTGACTCAATTATAGATATAGTGGGTGCTGCCATCTGTTTCAATAAACTGAAAATAGATAAGGTTATAGTATCAAATATTGAGCTGGGGGGTGGGTTTGTGCAATGTGCTCACGGGAATCTGCCTGTTCCTGCTCCTGCCACTGCCGAAATAATTAAGGACCTGCCTGTTTCTGTGGGAGGAGTAAACTTCGAGGCTACAACGCCAACAGGAGCTGCCATATTAAAAACACTTGGAACCGAATTCCGGGATCAGACAAGTTTCAAAATCATGAGAACAGGGTATGGTATTGGACAGAAAGAGAACCCCGATAAACCGAATATACTCAGGGTACATCTTGGTGAAGCAGATGATTCAGCGGCCGGAGGACACACTTCTTACATGGTTGAGTGTAATATGGATGATATGAACCCAGAACTTTATGATAATCTTGTAACCAAACTTTTTGAGGCGGGAGCAGCCGATGTTTACCTTTCCTCCGTGATAATGAAGAAAAACAGACCCGGAACAAAGATCAATATTATTACTCATTTCGACCATGTTGAGAAAATTAAAGAGGTGGTCTTTAAGGAATCAACTACGCTTGGGTTAAGACTTTTTCCCTTTGAAAAACATACCCTCGAAAGAAAGTTTGAGATTATTGAAACTAACCTTGGAAAAGTAACTGTTAAATACTCTTATTATAAAGGTGAACTGGTTTCTGTAAAACCTGAAAATACAGAATGTCTTAAAATAGCCAGGAAAACAAAAATACCATTAAAAGAGGTTTACAGGATAATAATGCAAAGTATAAATGGAGAGGACGATAAAAAATAAGATTGAGCTTCTCAGAGGTATGTTCACACAGTCTGACCGGATTATGGTGGCATTCTCCGGAGGCGTCGACAGTTCTTTTCTTATTTATGCTCTTTCATTGTTTAAAGGACCGGAGATATGTGCAGTTACAATTAAAACACCATATATTCCTCAATGGGAGGTCTATGAAGCAGTAAATTTCTGTAAATCAATAAACGTCAATCATGAAATAGTTTCCCTTCCAATTCCCGGCAATATCATTAATAACCCGGGAGACAGATGCTACAAATGTAAGCTGCACCTCTTCTCTCACCTCACAGAGTATGCCCACGATACGGGCTGTAATATTATTGCTGACGGAACCAATAGTGATGATGCATCAGATTACCGGCCGGGAATGAAAGCCCTCTCAGAACTGAAAATTCGCAGTCCGCTTCTTGAAGCAGGATTTACAAAAACAGATATACGCAGCGCCCTTAAGAAGTATGGATTGGAGATATGGAACAAACCTGCATATGCCTGCCTGCTTACAAGACTTCCTCATGATATACCTGTAAAAGAAGAGAGGCTCAGAACTGTGGAAAAAGCAGAGCAATATTTAGCTGAAAAAGGCTTTCCGGGCACAAGGGTACGACTTCATAATGATATCGCCAGGCTTGAATGTCAGCCCGGATTTATTGATATTTTTTTTAATAATCCAATCAGGGATGATATTGTCAGTTACCTTAAAAGCATTGGTGTAAAATATGTTACACTCGATCTCGAGGGTTATAAGACCGGCAGTATGAACAAAAATGAACAGTAAAAAACAGCTGTGATGAATAGAGATACACTTGAAAAATTATTAGCAGATGTGCAATCCGGGAAACGATCCGTTGATGATGCACTTGAGGAATTGAAATATTTTCCTTACAGCGATCTTGGTTTTGCAAGAATTGATCACCAGAGAGAGATACGAACAGGCTATCCTGAGATTATCTTTTGTGCAGGTAAGAGTATCAGCCATGTTAAAGATATTTTCTCTCATATTGCAGCTACAGGTCAAAACGTGTTTGGAACAAGAGCCGATAAAGAAAAGTATGAGGCAGTTAAGTCGGCAGTAAATGATGCAGTATGGCATGAAGAGGCAAAAATAATTAGTGTAACAAGGAAAGAGATAATTAAGGCAGATAATCCTGTTGCTGTAATAACAGCAGGAACATCTGATATACCGGTAGCCGAGGAGGCAGCAGTTACTGCCGAGTTACTCGGGAGTAATGTTGTAAGAATTTATGATGCAGGTGTTGCAGGGATACACAGACTTGTCGATAAATTGCCCGAGATAAGAAAATGCAGGGTTGTAGTTGTGATTGCAGGTATGGAGGGAGCACTTGCCAGCGTAGTAGGCGGACTGGTTGATGTTCCCGTGATAGCGGTACCAACCAGCGTAGGATATGGTGCCAGCTTTAATGGTGTGTCAGCCCTGCTTGCCATGCTTACAAGTTGTGCTTCAGGGGTTAGCGTAGTAAATATCGATAATGGATTCGGTGCCGGGTTTAACGCAAACATGATAAACAAGCTTTAACACCGGATGGGTATAAATAATCCAATAATTTTGTCGACAGCATATTTCCCTCCTATCGAATACTTTGCCAGGGTATTAAAGAGTGATTCAGTCAGAATTGAAACCCATGAGAATTATCGCAAGCAATCGTACAGGAACCGGTGCCATATATACAGCCCGAACGGACTACATCCCCTGGTTGTTCCGGTTGAAAGAGGTAGCTTTCACAAGGTGCCTATTATGGATCTCCGAATTGATTATTCAAGTCCATGGCAACAGCTTCATCTAAAAAGCTTGCAGGCAGCATACAGATCTTCAGCCTTTTACGAGTTTTATATAGATGAAATTGAAGAGGTGATCAGTAACAACTTCAAACTTCTTACCGACCTGAACCAGGCAATCATTGTAAAGATGCTTGACCTCCTGGAGTTTGAAAAAAAAATCCTGTTTACTGATACCTATTTAAAGGATTATGGTGATGAAATTGATTTCAGGGATAAAATAGATCCAAAATGTAAAACAATAATGCCGGGATTTAATCCCGGCAATTACTTTCAGGTCTTTATTTCAAAGTATGAATTTATTCCTAACCTTAGTATCCTTGATCTTATCTTTAACATGGGTACTGAATCGTACAACTATCTTAACAACTGCTAAGATTATCACATTCTGAAACCAAGGGTTGCAGTTATCATATTTCTTTCGTAGGTTATCGTTGCCGGGTCAAGATTGGGATGTCCATACATGAAATAAGACTGGGAATTGCTTCTCAGTGAGTAAGAAATGTCAAAGAAAAAATTACTTTGTCTCATACCGATACCGGCAGAATAGACCGAGTAGTTGTTATCCTGATTGTCCTCACCTTCTGCAAAACCACTGCCATACAGACTATACCCTCCTCTCAGATAGAGTGATGAGGTCAGCCTGTACTCAGCTCCCATCCGTATGTTATGTGCTACATTAAATATCTCCTTAATATCCTGGTTCTCCTCATAGTAATTGTAATTATCTGATGCTTTTGAGAACCTTGCCATTGTATAATCAATAAATTCATAGTCTGCGCTTATTACCCCTTTCTTACCAAGCTGCAGAGCTGCTCCTGTTGTAATCCTCATAGGTGTTGTAAGTGTGTAGGAGAAAACATACCTGTTATTTACAAAGGAATAAGTAAGACCATCATCAAATCCCGATTCAGCAGAATCAAAATAATTTTCATTCACGCGAAAAATAACCGGAGAGTGAAAAGCAAATCCTATTCTCAGAAGATCCATAGGTTTAACAATTGCCCCGAGTTTAAATGAGTAACCCCGGCCATTAGTAACCACTTCATCATGATAGGAATAATAGTTAAAATCAAATATTGACCCATCATTGTCGGACTCAAGATGATCATATACATTCTTTGAATATATCTTACTTATGGCAAATGTAAAACCGATATAAATTTTATCACTGAAATTTGTAGCTGCACTGAAAGCATGTTCACCAGCGTAACCTTCAGATGAAATTATTCTTCTTACACTCTGACCATATGTTGAATTGGCATTATCTCCATACTGTGAAAACACTGTTCCATATTGAGTGCCCCCCGATCCTGTAATTGTATCAATCATCCACACATCAAATGCCAGAGCTTCACCTCCCATTAGATCAGCAGGAAAATAGCCATCAGCCATTGAAGCCCAGAAATCGGCCATTGAGCTGTTCTCGAGGGTACCTTTTATAATAGCGTTATCATAATAGTTATTTGTCCGGTTAAATGAATATCCAAAGTTAAGCGATACCAACCCACTATTATCATTCTTCTGTATCAGAGGAAATACAAGGCCTGCCTGGTTCATGTTTATTTTATAAACATTATCATGACTGGTATTTCCAAAATCAGTTGTCGAGTTATTAAAGTACATCTGAGGTGAAAAAGAAAACTCCCTGGATCTGAAGACTCCTAACCCTGCCGGATTCTGACTCAGCACAGAAAGATCACCACCTAATGATGTAAATGCTCCACCCATAGCCTGAAACCTGGCTGTGCCACCGTAAAAAAGCTGAGAATATCTAAATGCCTCATCTATTGTTTGTGACTTAACCGAAAACAATGTCCCGGTAAGAATTATTGCTATTATTACTATCTTTTTCATTTTCTATTATGTATTTATCCCTTACATTCTTCTGATAAGAACGACATCAATGATTATAACTATCTGTAATTAAGTATACTACCTTCTTCCGCCACTACGGGAGCCACTGCTTGAACTACTTGATCTTGATGAGCTTGATGAACTTGACGAAGAAGATCTGCCGGATGAACTGCTACCTGACGAGTAAGATCTTGAACTACCAGACGAAGAACTCCCTACAGACCTTGAAGAAGATGACCTGCTACTGCTACGTGCAGGTGACGAGTAACTCGGACGGCTGTTTGAGATACTTCTGTTTCTACTGCTACTTGAAGAATTCGTACTCTTATTAACCGAACTGCCAGACCTGTTAACGGTAGTACTACGGGTAGTATTACTGCTATTATATGAAGGCCGTGTTGTCATTCTCGGATTTGTATATGTAGGAGTGTATGTCCGGTTCGTTGAGTTATAAGAAGGCCGGTTTGTTGCTCTTGTATTAGTGGTATTACTACTCTGTACCCTTCTTGTCTGACCTTGTTGTTCAGTTATAGATTTATCTCTACTGTTTATACTCGCCGTACTCCTGCTGTTACCGGCACTTTGGGTAAGGGTTGACTGCCCGGCACTTCTCCTGGAAACAGTACTGCTTCTGCTATCAGTAGTAGCTGCATTACTTCTTCTTGATGAATAGTTTGTAACACCCGATACCTTTGAAGAGGGAATGGCTCCTGTATAATTGCGTGAAAGAGTACTGTATGACCGCCTTCTGCTTACAGTCGGATTATAATAACCTATATCGTTTGAAGGATAATACCCTGAAGAATAGTAATAGTGAGAATAATAAGGATAACATGGAGAATAGCACCATGATGACCTGTAAAACGGATGGTAGTAAGACAGTCCCAGTCCGTATCCAAATCCAAATCCAAATGAAAATGACGGGTACCCGTACCCATAGTAGAATGGATCTCTCCAGTAGGGATCAAAATAGTTGCCGTAGAACCTGTTAAGTGATGAAGTGTAAGATGTTCCGTTGTAATAATCAAAGGCACTACCTTTGTCGCCATCATAATAGACTATATCGTCGCCGTAACTACCGGGTTCAACATAATCTTCAGCTACCAGTGTATCCAGTGAATATTCATCCTCAATAGAAGAAATTGAAGAATAAGCATCGGCCGGCGCTACTGCTGACTGTACGTAAATCTCTCTGTCTGAAGGAGTATAATAAAGGTCATCATACTCTCCACTCATATATATACTTGAAGAACAAGAGCTTAGTATAAAAAGAGCTAAAACTGCTATGTATAGGTATGTTTTCATTATTACCTCCGATTAATTATATCCAACAATTATAAAACAAATATCATACCAAATTAATCTTTTATTCCACGTCTTCTGTTAACCGCAAACAAATTTAAACTTTTTTTTAATTAAAAAAAGGCAGGCTTAACGCCTGCCGCTTTCTTTGTTGGTTCTTGATTTACTGTCTGAGCTTCTGCTTTTACTCTTATTACTCTTTTTACTCTTAACCGAACTGCTTTTAGCAGCTTTAGAACGGGATAAGCTTCCGGAGCTGTTTTTCTTTGCCGCAGTCGATCTTGTCGAACTGCCTGATCTTTTCACCGTAGTGGTACGGGTCGGGGCTTTAGCTTTATGGCTAACTGTTGTTCTCCTGGAATTAGCAGGTGCTACCACTTTGGTGCCGGACTGGTTGTTACCCCTGTTAGGGTTGCGATCGTGATACCTGTTATTGTTGTTATTGGTATTTCCTGTATTGGGATTCCTATCGTGATACCTGTTATTTCCACTGTTATTATGGTTATTATTCCGAACCTCGTTTGCCTGGTTCCGGCTGTTACGATTCTGTTCCTGTGCCTGATCTGCAATAGCAGTTCTTCTTCTTGCATTGTTTACAGCACTAGCTCTTGTTTCACCATTAACATTGGTAGCCCTGGTTACAGTTGAATTACCTCTCCTGCCGGTAGCCGGTGTTCCATATACTGGGGTCTTTGAAGATGCATACCTGTAATAAGAGTCATTCCTGTAATAACTGTTGTCATACCTGGCATTCCGGTTATGACCATAATAATAGTTATTACTATAATAGTTTCTCTGTTTTATTCTCACATTGTACCTGTGCGGAGTGTACCAGTAACTATATGTTGGATAATAATCCCCGTAGTACATATCACCATAATAGCCATAAGGAACGTTCCATGCTCCATACCAGGCAGGGTAACCAAAACTGTAACCTATCCCAAATCCGGTATTGCCACTATATATGCTCATTCCCCAGGTAGCAGGCTGGTATGTATACCAGTACCAGTCAGTATAAACAGGAGAGTAGAAGTTAAAAGTCGCGTAAGAGTTATGGAATCTTTTTATCCGCGATGAGAAATGGCAGTCATAATCTCTATAATACTCTTTAACAACTACCTTTGTCTTATATCTTTGCGGAAATGAGTTAGCAGGCATCTCTGCTCCCTGCAGTGTGAATGTCGCTGTTAACAATCCTGCTAATAATCCGGGTAAAAATTTTGCTTTCATGATATCCTCCCGTTTTTAATTTGTCACTAAGTTTATTTACTTTGCGCAATATATAAAATTGCCCTTTCAGTTTACTAATTTACAAAATCCATACCAAAGACTATGGCAGATTTTTTAACAAAGAAGGAAGATAATTACTCGCAATGGTATAACGACCTGGTAATCAAGGCTGATCTGGCTGAAAACTCAGCTGTAAGAGGTTGTATGGTTATTAAACCCTATGGCTATGCTATATGGGAGAAGGTTCAATCTGAACTGGATAAACTTTTCAAACAAACCGGTCATGTTAACGCATATTTTCCTCTATTCATACCAAAATCATTTTTCAGTAAAGAGGCTGCCCACGTTGAAGGTTTTGCAAAAGAGTGTGCTGTTGTAACCCACTACAGGTTAAAAAATGATCCCGATGGTAATGGGGTTATAGTGGATCCGGATGCAAAACTTGAAGAGGAGCTTATTGTTCGTCCCACATCTGAAACAATAATATGGAACACATATAAAAACTGGATTCAGTCATACCGTGATCTGCCATTGTTAATTAACCAGTGGGCTAATGTTGTAAGGTGGGAGATGAGAACAAGATTATTCCTCAGAACTACCGAATTTCTGTGGCAGGAGGGACACACTGCCCATGCGACTAAAGATGAGGCAGAAGAAGAGACAAGGAAAATAACTGACCTCTACACTCACTTTGTTCAGGACTTTATGGGAATACCTGTTTTAAGAGGTATTAAATCTGAATCAGAAAAATTTGCCGGAGCAGTGGAGACTCAGGCTATAGAAGCCCTTATGCAGGACGGAAAATCATTACAGGCAGGCACATCTCACTTTCTTGGTCAGAATTTCGCCAAAGCCTTTGATGTCCGGTTTACAGACAAGAGTGGCAAGCAGAAATATGTATGGTCAACATCATGGGGTGTGTCAACAAGGTTAATGGGAGCATTGGTAATGGCTCACGGCGATAATAACGGGTTAGTATTACCCCCGAACCTTGCCCCGATACAGGTAGTAATCATTCCAATTTATAAGGGAGACAGCCAGCTTGACCAATTATCTGAAACTGCCATAAGGATAAAGAATGAATTAGAGAATCTTGGGATACACGTTAAGTATGACGACCGTGATACACATAAGCCCGGTTTCAAATTCGCCGAATATGAGCTTAAAGGTGTACCGGTACGACTTGCTATTGGACCCAGAGATATTGAGAATGGTACTGTTGAGGTAGCCAGGCGGGATACTCTGACTAAAGAGATTGTAAATCAGGAAGGCATTTCACTTTATATAAAAGATCTGCTCGAAGAGATACAAAAAAGCATTTTTTCCAAATCTCTGAAATTCAGGGATGAAAACATTTTCAGTGTAGATACATGGGACCAATTCAAAGAGACACTTGAAACCGGAGGATTTATTCTCGCACACTGGGACGGTACAGCCGAAACCGAGGAAAAAATAAAAAAGGAAACCAAAGCTACTATCAGGATTATCCCTTTTGACTCTGTTGAAGAGATCGGCAAATGTATCTATTCCGGAGAACCCTCCAAAAAGAGGGTGGTATTTGCCAGAGCGTACTAAAATTTCAGAACATATCTTTTTATGGGGCCTACCCAGTCCCTGTTATATTTTTTTTCATTACATTGTCGCCTCTCTTATAGTATATTGAATATGGATATCAGCGAAAAGAAGGTTCAGATAATTCACACTCTGCAGGAAAAATCTGTACTTAAGCAAAAAACGTACGACAATACTCATAAGGCTTTTATCAGATTGAAAAAAATATTGGCTGCAATTACCCGTGAAATTAATAGTGAAATAGGTGATACCGACAAAAGGGTAAGATTGGTTTATAAAGAGAATGGAAAATTCGATGTGTCTATTAAGATAGCCGGAGATATACTGGTTTTCAGCATGCACTCAAACGTATTTGAGTTTGACAGGAATCATCCCATCTGGAAGACTGAATATATTAAAAAGGATAAAAACAATTCCTTCTCCGGAATTATTAATATCTACAACTTTCTTTCTGATTCGTTTAAATACACCCGGTTGGATGACCTTGGCTATCTCATTGCCCGCGTTTTCATCAACCGGGAAAATCAATATTTTGTTGAAGGGAAGAGACAGATGGGAATGCTTTTCTCGAACTATGGTAACGAAGAACTGTCAAGAGACGCGATTAAAAAGATATGTTTTACCGCGATGCAATATTCTCTCGAATTCGATCTGCTGGTCCCTCCATATGACAAAGTGAAAATTGCTACGGTCGGACAACTTGAGGCAAAGATCCAGCATTCAAAGATGGTTACGGGTAAAAGGGTTGGCTTCCAGTTCAATTCTGATGATGTATTGTCTGAAGAGTAGTAAAAAAAAGTGATGCAAAGCCGGGAAATAAAAGCAGGGTGGCTAAATAAATTATTTTTAGCTATAATCCTTCTGTCTATTACCGGTTCATATGTGATCTCCCAGACCCCAGTCACACGGCTTATCCCTCTGAAAGTAAGAAAAGGTTCATATATATGGTTAAATGATTCACTGAACTACTTTAGTCATGACACTGTATTATACCTGTCTAATGCACTTATACCCGCTGATCAGGAAACAATCAACCGGAATACACAGTTTTTCGACTCGCTGAAGGTAAAATCCTCACGGAATGTGTTTACCAAAGCGTTATATGATATTGCCATTGTGCTTCCACCAAACCGGTCGAACCAGGATATATCCAAAAATGTGAACGAAAACTTCGAAACAAACAGGGGGAAGATTATCAGAGATATAAAATATACCCGCCTGCCTCCTTTTGGAACCAATATAAATGATCCTGAACAGACCTCAGCTACAGGATTCTCAAGTGTATTAAATAAAACGCACGCCACAACCCGTGAATTTATCATCAGAAAATATATGCTTTTTGAGAAAGGAGACTCCCTCTCCCCATTCACTCTCACTGAATCGGAAAGGATAATCAGAAGATTAAAATATATCGACGATATACAAATAATAGTTACCCCCGTTGATGATGAGATGGTCGATATAATGATTATTACAAAAGATATTTATTCGCTTGGTTTAACGTACGAGATAAGAGGACTAAAATCGGGAACAGTAGAACTGTTCGAAAGAAGTCTGCTTGGTTTTGGCAACGACCTGACAATAAAGTTTCCATACGACTATTACAAAGATTATTATGGTTTGGGATTTGGTGTATCGTATAGTATGAGAAATATTAATCACTCTCTTATTGATGCATCGGCAAGCTATTCTAATGCCCTGGGTCAGGAATATTATGATCTTAACATCTCAAGAGAGTTCATTACCCCTTCAATAAAGTATGCAGGTGGCTTTAATATCAGGGAGACATATACAACTGATGATCTCGACACCCTTGTAACACGGGCAAAAGTTGAATATAACGTTATTGATCTATGGCTGGGAAGATCATTTATTTTAGATAAACAATCTTTGACAAGAGCAGTATTCTCAGCAAGATTTATAAATAATAATGTATTTACACGTCCGGAGATTACCCCAACATCATTTCATCACCTTCAAAATTTCAAATTATACCTGGGGTCATTATCCCTGGTAAACCAAAGGTACTTTAAGACCAACCTGATATATAATTTCGGCCGTACTGAGGATATTCCCTATGGAGGTAAAATAGAGCTCACTTACGGAAAGGAGTTCAACGAATTTTTCGACCGCGATTATTTTGGTTTTGAAGCCGCCTTAGGCGATCAGTTCGAAAAACTGGGATACCTATACGGCAGTGCCAAATTTGGGGTATTTACCAGTGAAGGATCTTACGACCAGGGAATGATAAATTTTGATTTCAGATATATTTCTAACCTTAACGCGATCGGTCGTAACAGGCTGAGGTTTATCGCCAATCTTAACTACACCAGGGGTCTCCACAGGTTTGATGATGAATATCTCAGGATAAAGGATGAGTATGGGATCAGGGGTTTCCGTAATGATTCAATTTTCCCCGATCAGAGACTTTATCTGAATCTTGAAGCCATTGCCTTCAGTCCTATATACGTATGGGGGTTTAGAATGGCATTCAGCTGTTATGCCGACCTTGCATTAATCTCAAGTGATAAGCTTTTTTATCAGTACGACAACCTGATATCAGCGATTGGTATAGGTGTTAGCCTTCGTAATGAAAATCTCCTTTTTAAAACCATACATATAAGACTGGGATACTTCCCAAATCCTCCTCCTTATTCAGAATTAGTGTATTTCAGGACAATAAATGAAAAGTTGCTTGAACCGCCGGGCTTTGATCCTGTCGCTCCCAGTGTAATATGTTACAGGTAAAAATATCATAAAAAGAGATTCTTATCGATTCCCTTTTCCTATTTTTGTCTGGTAATCAGAAGTATTCGGAAGAATCAAGCTTATGTACGACAGGTTCGCAACTTACAGTAATGACAATAATATTTTTAAACAGGGTGACAAGATCCTTCTGGCTGTAAGTGGTGGTATTGATTCAATGGTTATGACTGAGCTCTTTATCAGGGTTAAGGCAGATATTGCTATTGCCCATTGCAATTTCAGCCTGAGAGATAGAGAATCAGATGGTGATGAGGAGTTTGTCACTGAATTCTGCACTGAAAACAATATTCCCATATTTGTAAAAAAATTCGATACTATTACTTTTGCCAGCAGGGAAGGTATATCAATTCAGATGGCAGCAAGGAAACTGAGACATAAGTGGTTTGAGGAGATCAGACAATCATCATCATTTAACCTTATTGCCCTTGGACACAATAGCGATGATAATATTGAAACATTTCTTATTAACCTATCAAGGGGAACGGGATTAAAAGGACTTACCGGGATCAGTCCGGTTAGCGGAAATATCATCAGACCAATTCTTTTTGCACCCAGGGAAGAAATCACCTCTTTTGCCACAGAAAACAGGGTTACCTTCAGAGAAGATTCTTCAAATCGTGAATCAAAATACTTAAGAAATAAGATCAGGCACAGGATACTTCCCGTTTTAAGGGAAATTAATCCTTCCTTAAATGATTCATTTGACGAAACAGTTAAACGGCTGCAAGAGAGTTATTTGATTATGGAAGAGTGGGTCAATAAAGTTAGCTCTGAAGTAACTGAACTTAAAAACGGCGATTATATCATTGACATTAAGAAACTTAACGATTTTGAACCTGTTAACACCCTCCTTTTTGAACTTTTCAGACAGTTTGATATTGGAACTAACCAGATAGATGACCTGAGATCCTTGATTACAGCAGATTCCGGGAAATATATATTAACACGGACGCACCGTATCATTAAAGACCGGAACAAGATAATTATTGAGAAGAGCCGGGAAACTCCGGAACTCTGTATTAAAATAGATAACAGAGACGAGATCCTTAACATAGAAGGCTTTAACAGTTCTCTGATACCAATAGAAGAGTATGAACTGATCAAGGATCCGGGAACAGCATCAATAGATATCGACATGCTCTCTTACCCATTAATCCTCAGGTACTGGAGAGAGGGTGATTTCTTTATCCCTTTGGGAATGGAGGGCAAAAAGAAGATAAGTGACTTTTTGATTGACATGAAGACACCGGTTAACCGGAAGCCATTCATCAGGGTACTCGAATCGGCAAATAACATAGTATGGATTATTGGGTATCGCCTGGACAACAGGTTCAGGATTACATCCGCAACCAGGAGTGTACTGGTATTAACAGAAAAAAAACGTTAACTACCGGCTGTTCTTACTCCGATGTTTGATCTTAACCTGTTAAAGAGGTGATGCAGAGCCTCCTCATCCTCCCGGTCGAGTATCGAGATCAGATCTTCCAGCCTTTTCATTATCTCAGTCAGTTTACCTATAGAATATCTGTTTAGCAATATCCCGCTAAGCAGATCATCATCTTCAGAAAGTAACCCCTGAGCTATATCGAGATGATGTTTAAAGGTTGTTCCGGGAACCTCCAGTTTTTTCATACACGCAGAAAATACTATAGAGGAGGTAAAGGGGACAGAAAGAGAATATGCAATAATCTGATCATGCTCAACAAAAGAATAATCGTACAATTTCAGGTTTAGAGACCCGTAGAATTCTCTGAAAAATTCCTTACCAACCTCATCCGATTCAGAAATAATAATAGCATTCTGACCCGACAGATCCCTTATATTACCAAATGTAGGACCAAACATAGGGTGTGTAGAGACAAAACGTCTTTCGCAACCCTTATAAAACTCATCCAGTCCGTTTTTCACCGATGTTATATCAGCCAGGATGATATTTTCGGGCAAATAGGGTATAATCTCTTTGAACAGAGGCTCAGTCTGTTTTAATCCAACAGCATTAATAAAGAGGTCTGGGTTAAAATCTGCCAACTCTTCGTAAGATCTGAACCTGTATGTATTAAAGAGATATTTTAACTTTTCCGGATCAATATCGTATACTGCCACCTCGTAATCGAGACAAAGTGTCTCTGCCAACCACGATCCCATCTTACCAGCTCCTGCAATTAAAATCTTTTTTATCATTACCGGTTTTCCCTTTCTCCGAATACACCCCTGTCAATAAGTTTAAGATCTGCAAGAGCAATAGCTGCCGCAGATTCAACAATCACCGGCATCCTTAATGCAATTGAAACATCGTGTCTTCCCTCAATAATAAGATCAGCTAACCTGTTTTTTGAAATATCTATTGTCTCCTGTGGTTTGGAGATACTTGATGTCGGTTTAACAGCTACCCTGAAAAATATCTCATTACCATTGGATATTCCCCCGTTAATACCACCTGCGTTATTTGTTAATGTAGTACCAGATGATGATAATATAAGATCGTTATGTTCCGAACCCCTCATGGCAGCAGATTTGAAACCCGCGCCAAATTCAATTCCCTTAATCGCAGGTATTGAAAAAACAATATGAGAAATTTTCGATTCTACAGAATCAAAAAACGGCTCTCCTAACCCAGGATAGAGCCCGGTCACTCTGCATTCAATTATTCCTCCAACCGAATCGTCCTCCTTAATTGCATCATCAATAGCCCTGTCTGTTTCCGTAGTTCCGCCAATCTCAGTCACCTCTGCACTTACACCAGCCGGGGATAATATCTTTTTTGCAAGTGTGCCAGCTGCAACCATACCCCATGTCAGGCGTCCCGAAAAATGACCTCCACCCCTTGGGTCAGCAAACCCGGAATATTTTACCAGCGATGTCATATCAGCATGTCCCGGTCTGGGGATATTCTTCAGAGTGTCATAGTCTGCCGATATTTTATTGGTATTACGGGTCACTATTACTATTGGTGCACCGGTGGTAACTCCATTATACAAACCGCTTAAGATCTCGGGGTTATCATGCTCTACCCGTGATGTTGTTCCCCTTGCTCCTGACCTTCTTCTGTCAAGATCAGTCATCAATTCCTCCTCTGTAAGCTTCATGCCAGTGGGACAACCATCGATAGTAACTCCAACTACCGGTCCGTGAGATTCGCCGAACAATGAGACCCTGAATATGGTTCCGAATGTATTCATACAATTTAATTTACAAATTCAACCTGTGCCCCCAGCCTGGTTAACTCATCATAAAAACCGGGAAATGATTTATTTACTACTTCACCATCATTTATTGTTATTGGATCATCTGCCATTAAACCTGCAATTCCCATTGCCATTGCTATCCGGTGATCACCGTGAGATGAAACAACACCTCCCCTAAATGAAGCAGATCCTTCAATAATTATATGATCGCTGTTATTTATAACCTTAACACCCAATATAGACAATTCTTTTGTCAGCGCCTCCCCCCTGTCACTCTCCTTTACCTTAAGGCGCGAAGTTCCACGTATATAAGATTTACCACTACATAGTGCAGCAAGTATAGCTACCGGCGGAGCAAGATCCGGCGATTCGCTAATATCAAAGTCGAAACTCTTTAGCTTACCCGGGGTAATCGTAATTTCCCTGTCCGATTCATTAACAGTTGCCCCGGCCATCTTTACCACCTCTATTATTCTTCTGTCGGGTTGAGTAGACAATCTGCTTATTCCATGTATATTTACCCTGCCGGCAATAGCACCAAGTACTGCGAAAAATGCAGCCCCGCTCCAGTCGCCCTCAACATGGAAAGCTGTGGGTCTGTATAATTGCCCCGACGGAATAAAGAACTCCGAATAACTCTTATTGATAATCTCAATTCCAAAATTATTGAGAACATCTATTGTAAGATCGATATACGACCTGCTTGCCAGTGAATTAATTATCAGACGACTATCATTATCAGCCAGCGGCAGAGCCATCAACAATCCTGTAAGCAATTGTGAACTCACTGAGCCATCTATATATGCCAGCCCCCCTTTTAACGGCCCCTTCAGGGTTACCGGAAGACGATCTCCGTTTAAGGACAGATCAACACCCATTGGGATCAGTGAATCGCTTATCATATTCATTGGTCGTGAAAGGAGTGATCCTCGTCCTGTAATTGTCAGCTTACTGTTGCCAAGTGCCGCAATAGGTGCAAACATTCTAACTCCAAGACCCGACTCTCCGCAGTCCAACTCACTGCATACCGGATTTAATCCTCCCTTTATTATTACATTGCCCTGATCATTTTCTATTCCGGCACCGAGACATTCTGCCACCCTCATAACTGCTACTGAATCATCACAAAATGAAGGATTAGAAATAACAGTAGTACCGTCGGCAAGCAACCCTGCTGCGACAGCCCTCAGCATGGAACTCTTGGACGGGGGGGCACTTACACTACCGCTAATGATTGATGGAGAGGTAATTACATCCATACAGCTACTTTTTGTTTTTTATTATCCCGACAAGGTCATCAGTCCTTATCTCCCTTATCACACCATTTCCTATTCCTTCGAGGAGAACAAAAAATATTTTATTCTTCTCTACTTTTTTATCTTTTAATATAGCCTCAGTTACATCAGGTAACTCCTGCGGTATATCTGTTAGTAATTTGAGTTTATTAAGAACCGTCTCAATCCTTCCAAGCTCATTCCTGTCAAGCAAACCCATTTCAACCGATATTTGTGCAGCCATAAGCATTCCATATGATACTGCGAAACCATGTTTCATTCCCAATTCTATCTCAACAGCATGTCCGATTGTATGTCCGAAATTCAGCAATCGCCTGATCCCTCTCTCCTTTTCATCACTGGTAACTATATCAATCTTAATCTTAACAGAAGCAGAAATAAGTGTCGTTAGCAGGTTATGGTCCCTGTTAAGAATCGATCCAATATTCTCTTCGATAAAACCCAGCAGACCGGCATCCCTGATAAATGCATGTTTAACAAGCTCTCCCAATCCCGATATATATTCCTCTTCAGGTAAGCTCTTCAGCATCTCAGGATCGCATATTACAAAAGAGGGTTGGTTTATACAACCAATTATATTTTTATTAACCCCTGAATTAACCCCGTTTTTACCTCCGGTGCTTGCATCTACCTGGGATAGAAGGGTTGTTGATATAAAGCCAAAATTTACTCCACGCATATATACCGAAGCTACAAAGCCGGTAATATCACAAATCACACCTCCGCCAATACCAAGAAGAAATGAGGTTCTGTCACAACCTTTTTCAAGCAGTTGTTCTACTATTGATTCAACTGTTGTAATTGATTTGGTCTGTTCTCCGGGATCAATAGTTATTACCGGGCATGAAGGGAAATTGTCACCATATATAGAGTGAATATTGCTGTCGGTAATAATTATGGTATTTGATATATCAATATGATCACCGATCTCATACCATGGTTTACCGATAAACAGTTCAGTTTCACTATTTTCTGTGCAATAAACCAGTTTCTCCATATTATGAAATAAAATTATTCATAAAGTTAATAAAAGCTGATAAACAGGTAACAGAAACGACCATAAAAGTTAATTCATCACATTATTCTGGAATCTGATGGATTCCTGATGTATCTGTTTAAATATCTGCACAATAAACTGATCACTCAATCCTGCTTTTCTTGCTTTTATCAGCCTGTCTTCCAGAATTTCTGACCATCGGTTAGTTTGCAGTATTGTTATATTCTCCTGTTTTTTATAGTCGCCTATCTGCTCCGAGATATACATTCTGCTTCGCAGTATCCGTAAAAGTTCATCATCCCACTGATCAATCTGTCTTCTTAATCCCTCGAGGCTCTCAAGCTGCCCGGCAGATCTTACATCATGATTTCTGTGAATCAGCCCTTCTAACAGATCAGACAGTTGCTGAGGTGTCACCTGTTGATCCTTATCACTCAATGCTGCATCAGGATCACGGTGAGATTCTATAAACAGGCCGTCAAAATCAAGGTCCATAGCTGTCTGGGATACACTGAACAACAGATTCCTGTTACCACAAATATGGCTTGGATCGGTTATTATTGGCAGGTCCGGGAATCGTCTTTTTAGCTCTATCGGAATTTCCCATTGTGGCACATTCCGATATGGAGATTCACCGTAATAACCGAATCCCCTGTGCACAGCAACCAGTTTGGTAATTCCTGCATTATTAACTCTCTCCAGTGCACCTATCCACAGTTCGATATCCGGATTTACCGGATTTTTTACAAAAACAGGTATATCATAACCTCTTATTGCATCTGCGATCTCCTGAACTGCAAATGGGTTTGCTGTTGTTCTTGCTCCAATCCATAATATATCAATACCATACTTAAAAGCCTCTTTGACATGCCACATATTAGCCACCTCTGTGGCAACCAGCATTCCTGTCTCCTCCTTAACCTTTTTTAGCCATGGAAGAGCTACTGATCCCATGCCATCAAAAGTATCGGGACGGGTACGAGGTTTCCAGATACCGGCCCTGTATATCTTTATCCCCAGTTTTGATAACTGGTGTGCCGTTTCAACAACCTGCTCTTCTGATTCTGCGCTACAGGGTCCTGATATGATCAGAGGACTGTTTTGCCTGCAATAGATCCCTTCTTTATCAAGTATCAAATTATCACTCATTATACAATATTTACCTGTTTACTACTAAATTCATTCTTTTTATCAATTCTGGCAAGGCTCTCCCTAAGCCTTTCTGCCGGGACAGTCAATGATATTCGTACATAACTCCTGCCATTTGCACCAAATACCGATCCCGGGGTAATAAAGAGATTAATCCTGTTAAGCAGATGCTCAGAGAATTCAATGGATGAATCCCATTCATCCGGTAGACTTGCCCAGATAAAAAGCCCGGTCTGATCTTTATCAAACCGGCAATTTAACGAGTTCAATATTTCATAAGCTATCTCCCTTCTCTCCCTGTAAATAATATTAATTGATTCATACCAGTTATCACCCAGCGAAAGAGCTGTAATTGCCGCATTCTGTACAGGCAGGAACATTCCCGAATCCATATTGCTTTTTATTTTAAGAACAGCATCAATATGGTCGCTGCTGCCTGCTACCATTCCAATACGCCATCCGGCCATATTGTGAGATTTACTTAACGAATTGAGTTCAAGAGCGATCTCTTTAGCCCCATCCACGGAAAGAATGCTCAAGGGTCGTTGATTAAGAATAAAACTATAAGGATTATCGTTAATTATCAGAATATTATGTTTCAAACCAAACTCGATCAGGTTCTCAAATAATTTAGCTGACCCTCTGCTTCCGGTTGGCATATTAGGATAATTAACCCACATCAACTTAACACCGGCAAGACCTTCATTTTCAATCTCACTGAAATTCGGGCACCATGAATTTTTATGATCGAGATTATAAAATATGCATCTGGCTCCGGAGATCCTTGCTGTTGATTCATATGCCGGATATCCCGGATCAGGAATCAGAACTCCGTCTCCCTTGTTTAGAAAGGCCAGACTGATATGTGTAATTCCCTCCTTCGACCCCATAAGCGGAAGTATCTCATTATCAGGTGAGAGATCAACCCCGAATTTTGTTTTATACCATTCACTAAATGCTACCCGCAGGGGTCTGATTCCCCTGTAAGGCTGATAACCATGTGAATATGAATTATTCGCAGCGCTCACTACCGAAGCAATAACTTCTGGCGATGGAGGACCGTCGGGATTACCAATTCCCAGATTAATGACATCTATTCCTTTTGATTCCATCTCCCTGATCTGTGACAACTTTCTTGAGAAATAGTATTCATTAATAAAATTTAGCCGATCAGCTGTTTGTACTCTCATAAAGCTTATTCCCTTTTTTATATATTCCTAAAATTTCAAGATCATTACTGTTTCTTTCCAGAACATTTACCAGGCCATTTGCATCAACCGATTCATCGAATTCCAGATCGAGATAAAACAGATATTCCCATCCGCCATTAATCTTTGGAACTGATTGAATCTTAGAAAGGTTAATGTTCATATCAGCCAGGAGCATAAGTAGTGATGCAAGTGATCCTGGTTTGTGTCCAAGTGAAAAACATACAGAGGCTTTATCTGCCCCACTCCATTCCCCTTTGTCTTTGCCAACCACAAGAAACCTGGTATAATTCTTTTTATAAGTCTCAATACCTTGAGCCAGTATCTCCATGCTATACATTGAAGCAGCTATATCAGCACCAATAGCGGCTACTCCTGTTATCTGGTTTTCACTGATTTTTCGAGCACTTGCAGCCGTATCGGCGCTCTCAATCAAAGATATTTCCGGATATCTGTTCAGGAAATTCATACATTGAGAAAGTGCAACCGGATGAGACCAGACTTCCCTTATAAGATCTATTGATTGCCCCGGAAGCGCCATCAGGTTTTGTTTAATACGCAAATTACATTCCCCTAATACCTTCAAACCCGATTCCCTGATAAGGGAATAGTTATATAATATACTGCCCGACCTTGCATTCTCAATGGCGATTAAAGCGAGGTCTGCTTTGTGCTTCGTGACAGATTCGATTGTTACATCAAATGTTGTACAGGGAAAAATCTGAAAACTGATACCATTAAAGTATCGGTTAGCTGCAACCTCATGAAAACTACCCCTGTCACCTTGTATTGCTATTCTCATAATAAAAAAAATCCCGGTTTATGCCGGGATCACCAATATTAATATAATTAACTATGGTAATCCCTGATGGTAATAAAAAAATAGTAGTAATAAAATGTGTTTAATCTTCTCATATCAAAAAAAAAGTCCCTTTTCAGGGACTCCGTTAATATTCTTAAAAACATAACCTATCCCCTACTCTCCTCTTGAAAAGTAAAAAAAGTAAAAGGTATTATAGATATATGCCATAGTTTTTTTCAAATTTTATTAAGCAAATGTATGGTTAATTCTCAAATTTCCAAAGTTTATCTTGATTTATCTTAAAATTCTTAAAATCTTGCCATCTCTTATTTGCACTTAACAATATGACTTATGTTAAAAAAGGAGATCTATAAGAAAACTATTGAATATTTTACAGCTAACAGGCCTGTAGCTGAAACAGAACTGGATTACAAAAATCCATTTGAACTAATAGTAGCTGTGATACTTTCGGCTCAATGTACCGACAAGAGGGTTAATTTAATCACTCCTGCGCTATTCCAAAGGTTTCCGGATGCAGAGCATATGTCAATAGCAACACAGCCTGAGATACTGGAATATATCAAATCCTGCTCCTATCCAAATAACAAAGCAAATCATTTACTTGGTATGTCATTAATGCTGACTGAAAAGTTCAACAGTATTGTTCCGTCGGATGTTGAGGAACTTCAGAAACTACCAGGGGTTGGAAGAAAAACTGCCAATGTTATTGCATCAGTAGTTTATCAGAAACCAACTTTTGCCGTCGACACCCATGTTTTCAGGGTTGCAGCCCGTATCGGCCTCACATCAAATGCAAAAACGCCACTGGCAGCAGAGAAACAGTTAACAGGTAATTTTCCTGAGAAGCTGATCCCTCTTGCTCATCATTGGTTGATACTTCACGGAAGGTATATTTGTAAAGCAAGAGCTCCCGATTGTGATAATTGCGGAATGACCAATTTCTGTAAATATTTTAATCGTATAATTAAAGATAAAAGTTTATAACTTTTTAATGTATTTTTAACCTGAATAATTCATAGGCAATTTGTGAACCGGAGCGCCTGCCGGGCGAACAGGCAGGAAACGGAGCTCACCGAAGGTAATTATTCAGGTTAGATTCAATAAATAATAATAGGTAACTGATGGATAAAAATCTCAATCTGGAAGAGGCAATCAGGCAAAATTCAATATTGAACCATAAAATCCTTGGGCTTGAAAAGAAAATTAAAGAACACGAGGCAGGGGAAGATATTAAAAACAGGCTTATTGAAGTGTTCAGGTCAACCCCTCAGCTAATGGCGATCAGTAATCTTATTGATGGCACATACATCGATGTCAATAAAAATTTTCTTAAGACACTGGGATATAAAAGAGGTGAAATAATCAACAAAAACTCCGGTGAAATTCAACTCTTTGCCGATATAGTACAGAGCGATAAATTTATCAGGAAGCTCTCAAAACTAAAGAAAGTTGAAAAATTTCCGGTAACGCTCAGAACAAAATCCGGAGAAACCAGGGATTTTCTCTTTTCTGCAGAAACAATGTTTTTCGGCGAAGAAAAGTATCTGCTTACTACATATTCTGAAGTATATGATGATGATAAAGCATCTGTGAAGTTAAATGAAACACTCGAAAATTTAAGATACCTGTTTGCGTCACTTAGTAATTTTGTAATGATAATCTCAAGTGATACTAACGGACGAAATATTATTGAATCAATTAACCCCCTTTCAAAAGAGTTTAATGGTGTACAGGAAAATAAGATCATTTTAAAAGACCTGGGTGAGACCAATATTGAAAACAAAAATATCTTCCTGGAGCTGATAAGTAAAATAAACCTTACCGGAATTCCTCATAAACAGACACTTGTTGCAGATGGAATTGAAGATGAAGGATATTATTTTGGCATTAAGCTTACCTCAGGTGAAATTGCCATTTTATGGGAACCCGGAAAAAGTTATAAGCTGAAAGAGAAAGAGCTTTTGATGCAGGGAGATATTTTTGAGAGGTTTGCAGATTTACTGCCCGATATGATCTTCGAGATTAACACCAGGGGAGAATTAGTTTATGCCAACTCACAAGGGCTCAAAAAATTCGGATATACTCAGAAAGATGTTGCAAAGGGAATTACAATCAGAACAATCTTCGGAGATGAGCATCTAAAAAAAATGTATTCGAACCTTAAAAAAATAAAAGAACCTGCTGATACGATGCATAATGAATACGAAGCTCGCAGGAAAGATGGTGCAAAAATATTTGTTCAAACTCATGTGTTCGGACTATTCGATAACAAGAATAAACTTACCGGGTTCAGGGGCGTACTGACAGACATAACAGAGAAACAAAAGATTAAGGATGAGATTGAACGGGAGAAGACACATCTGGCAGTACTTATTGAATCGGCCCCTGAAAGTATTATACAGACCTCAACAGACGGTATTATTCTGTTTGCTAACCATGAGTTTTTAAGAGAATTCCAATTTACGAAAGAGGAGGTAATAGGTAAAAATATTGATGAACTGATAGTTCCACCAGGAATTAGGGATGAAGGAGTGGATCTGACCCTAAAAGCTTCCGGTAATGAAACGGTTTCCATAGAAACTATACGGCAAAAGAAAAACGGTGAAAAAATATTTGTTTCACTGTTGATTAACCCAATTATTATAAATGAAAAAGTTACCGGTCTTTTTGCAATATACCGGAACATCACTGATAAAAAACAAATCAGCGAAACACGAAACGTTATCTATAATATCTCCAATGCTGCACTTACGATAACCGAATTTACCGATATCTATTCTATTATTAAAAATGAGATTAGTAAAATATGGGACACAAAAAACTTCTATATAGTTCTTTATGACAAAGACACCCAGACCCTTAGTCTGCCGTTTTATTCCGATGAAAAAGACAAATTTGATAAAGTTCCTATAAAAGGAACACTTACCGGTTGGCTGATTAAAAACAAAAAACCCAATCTGCTGACTGAATCTGATATTGAAGTATTGGAAAAAAGCGGAGAGACAATCCTTGTTGGCACTCCCTGTAAAGTATGGTTAGGTGTTCCGCTTATTATTGATAATGATATAATCGGTGCAATGGTCTTACAGGATTATGAAGATAAAGATGCTTTCAACATGGAAGACCTGAGACTTCTTACTCTTATCGGGAACCAGATAGCCCTGGTAATTCAGCGCAAAAAACTGATGGCCAACCTGATAGAAGAAAAACGCAAAGCAGAAGAAGCGGTCCTTCTTAAACAGCAGTTTATGTCAACACTCAGTCATGAGATCAGGACCCCTTTAAACGAAGTAATCGGTATTACTAACCTCCTTCTGCAGGGGAAACCAAGGGATGATCAGATGGAGTTTATTAAAACATTAAGGTTCTCGGGTAATCACCTGTTAACATTGGTAAACGATGTTCTTGATTATAGCAAAATGGAATCAGGAATGATCGTCTTTGAAAAAACTCCCTTTAATATTTTCGATTTCATAAATGATCTGAAACGATCCTACTCCTTTAAAGCTGATGATAAAAAAGTAGAATTCAGAGTTGTCCCGGATAAAAACCTTCCGATTGAGATCATAGGAGATCCTATCAGGTTAAACCAGGTTCTTTCCAACCTGCTTTCCAATGCCTTTAAATTTACTCATAAAGGATTTGTGACATTATCAGCTAATCAGGTTTTACGTAATGCAAAATCGATTGAAATTGAGTTCTCAGTTGAAGATACAGGTATTGGCATTCCGGCTGAAAAACAAAAGATTATCTTCGATAGTTACACCCAGGCAGCCGATGACACTACCAGAAAATACGGTGGTACAGGATTGGGGTTGTCGATTTGCAAAAGACTCATTGAACTCCAGAATGGTTCCATCAAGATTGAAAGTAAACTCGGGAAGGGCTCAAGATTCTCTTTCGTTCTGAGGTATATAATCTCAGAAGAAGAGCGAATTATAAAGAAGAGAATAGATACAGATGAAGAACTTTTTGATAAACTCACAGGGAAAAAGTTATTAATAGCCGAAGATAACAAGATCAACTTTTTTGTAGCCAACAAGTTTCTTATTAAATGGGGCATTGTCGTTACTCATGCCGAGAATGGTGAGATTGCTCTTGAATTATTAAATAAGAACAATTATGACATAGTGCTAATGGATCTTCATATGCCTGTAATGGATGGTATTGAAGCTACGGAAATAATCAGGGCATCTGATGTTGAAAAGATAAAAAATATGCCTATTGTAGCTCTTACCGCTGCAATAATGTCGGAACACCAGGATAAAATTGAAGGCCTGAACATAAATGATTATATTCTGAAACCTTTCAAGCCAAAAGAGCTGTACGATAAGATACTTAAGCATTGCAGGTAGCAGGGGTCCGGGTACCGGATTTCAGGTGCCGGGTACCGGGTTTCACCCCAACGATTAAACAATTACACGATTCAACGATTCAACCTTTTTTAACTTTAGTCACTTCTTCTTCCCACCTATTTAATACAATTTCTGCTAATCTCAGCCGAAGCCTTTTTGAATCCATACTTAAGGGCCATCTTAAGATCTCTGCAACCTTCCCTGTTTCTACCCATTTTCAATAACGTAAGACCCTTAAGGTACCATATTTCACCATTGACCGGATCCAGGTCAAGGGACATTGAATAATCTGATACGGCAAATTCCCAGCTACCTGTAGCATAATAAACCCTTGCTCTTTCATTAAAACATTCGGGATTCCCGGGGTGATTTGCTATGTTGCGCGAGAAATATCTTAATGATTCCGGATAGGCCTTTATTTCATATGAAACTTGTCCTGCAAGCTTAATAGCCTCCTCATCATCAGGAAAAATATCAAGGAAATAATCAATTGTTTCAACAGCCTTACTTCTGTCACCCATTAAACGAAGAGCTTCAGCTCTCCTGATTAATAATGATGGCTCTTCCGGGAAAGACGAAATTGCATCAATAGCAGTAACCGCTGCTGATGAAAAATTACCTGAAGTCATTAAACAATCAATATAATCTGACCAGAGATCAATACTGTTAAATCCCTCATCAATTGATCTTTTAAAAAAGAATATAGCATCCTTTTCATTTCCCTCAGCCATCCTTACTATGCCCTGAATGTAATACAGTCCGGGCTTATCAGAATAAACCGACCTTAACCTCTCTTCAACCTCCCTGGCCTCAGAAAGACGTCCGTTTTCAACCAAATATTCAACTTCACTTAAACCCTTTTCAAGCTGCGTATACCAATTTTTTTTCCATAAACGCTTCCATGGGTCAGATGTCTCAATATTATTAAAAGCCGGATCGAGAAGAATATCTCTTTCACTTTTCTTAAATGGCGATTGCAGGTGTCTCTCAAGACAGGCAACAGCCAAATCACTATTCCCTGTTACAGAATAACAGGTTGCCATGCCATAATCACCTGAAAAGGGGACAATCTGGTTTGCCCCGGCAAAATCGGACAGGGCATTTTTTACCTCCCCTGATCCCAGGAAAGCTTCAGCACGTAATAGCAGGTAGCGATAATCACTACCTGAAGCAAGAGCTTCATTGCATATCTGAATTGCAAGACCATATTTACCATTTTCAATAGATGTCCGGGCCCTTAGAAAATCACCACCAGTATAATTCTGCGCCCTGAGCGTTACAGAAAGAGTAATTATTGCCAAAAATATGATTAACCTCTTCATCCCTATTCTATTAATACTCAAACTTAACCGGTGTTGCCCCTTTTTCTGTTATCACATGAATAAATCCCGATAAATGAAATAATTCAAGACCGGTAATCCTTCTTTCATAAACATCACACTGGTAAAAATATACACCAGGTGAGACAAGTGATCCCTTATATGTTCCGTTCCACCTTAACCGTGGTTCATCAGTTTCAAATATCAATATCCCTGTACGGTTGAAAAGTTTAAAATCAACACCCTCTACCAGACCCGAGGTATTTGCCAGCAGGATATCATTTTTACCGTCACCGTTTGGTGTAAAAACATTGGGTATCTCATAAAAATTGCAGGAGTCAACACACACGATAAACGACTGATCACTCTCATTACCTTCCTGATCAAATGCAGATACCGAATAGCATCCTGCAACAACCCCTTCATGTTTGTATGTAAATATGTCTTTGTTGTTAATTGTCTCAAAAAGTACCAGGCTCTCCCCAAAATTTTCATTGAAAAAAATATTGTAACCCACAACATCCTCATAACATTCATTACTCTCAAGTGACCAGAAAAGTAAATTATAAAGGCTGTCACAGTTTGTTGAAACAGTAAGATCGGGAACACAGGGGGGCTCATTATCGTAGGGTGTTACACAACGCTCCTGCGAAAGGTTAATAAGACCCGAAGGTAAACCGGCACTCATATATTCACCGGTGGATCGTACCAGGTAACAATACTCCTGGCCATTCACAAGGCCTGCATCGACAAACTCTATCAATGCTGTGGTTCCAATTGAATCAAATACGGAAGTAAAATCATTCCACCTGAAAATATCATACCTGGAATTCACCCATGGAACATTTAGATCGACACCTAACAATGCTTTCCTGTCACCAGGCGACAAGGTAAGAAATGGTGAAGATGCAATCCCCGGATCACCGATCAGGAACCTGTTGCCTGCCCCGTTATTGTATAACTCTATCCTGTAAATAAATCCATTATCTGAAGTTGCAATAAGACTATCAACAAAAGTTGTATCATTTAAGTCACTTGTTTGTATGCTTTCAATAAATTGATAATCGCCACCAATTATGTCATCGGATCTGTATACCAGGTATTCATAGGGACCTGTAGCCCCCGGAATAGTATCAAGCTGACCGGGCTTCATCCATGATACAAATATCTTTCCGTTTACCGGATCAGTCTCAGTCACACTGACATGGGTTATCAGAGGCACTCCGGATATCAGGGATGATATAAGCTCATTGGAAGCCTTACTCTCTGCACCTGAGGGGTATAGAGCAACAATTATATAAGAATATTGTACTCCATTCTCAAGACCTTCACCATCGTTGGTGTCAACATAATAATTTGAAGAGGCACCTTCAACAAAATCAATTAATTCATAGCCCAGGAATTCCGGTACTCCATTTGTGCAGGTATCCGGAATAAATCCGGAAGGATTCTCCCGCCTGTAAATGTTAAACCCTGTAATAACAAAAGTGGGATAATTATCCCAATGTAATCTTATGTACTTGCCTTCGGGAGTTACGGATGTTAACACCGGAGAAGGACCTAACACCTTAATCCTCATGTTATCAAGATCAAACAGCTCAAGTTCAGGGTTATTGTCCTCAGCCTTAAATAGTACATCATAAGGCTGGTCTCTTACACTTTCATGGCAGGTAATCCAACTGAAATGTGAAACCGACTCACCGGGAGATGCAGATACGCTATCAAAAGATGCCAGGCAATGAGTCATGGTAAAAATACCCGATGTTGCTATAAGTGAGACTATATCACCATCTACATCTGTAGCCCTGACATTAAACTCTACAGTATCTCCTGCTTCCACACAATAGGCTCCGAGAGTATCAATAACAGGGGGATTATTATCTGTTTCATATACTTCAAGCTGCATATCCCTTACAACAGTACCGATCTTATAACCTTTTCTCCATTCGTTTATCTCCATTGCCACATTGTATTTCCCAAGCTGTGTAGGTGAATCCCACACAAAATCTCCTGATACCGGATCGACATAGATCTCATTACTGGCAGGTGGCAATGTGTAATTTTCTATTGGGAGACCATCCTCTTTGGTACAAACTGTAAGGTTATATGAGAGGCTATCTCCATCAGGGTCAAAGGCTCCCGGGTTGTGAATGAATTTATGCCCCAGAGCTGCGTTATCATAAGGTGGATTAAGGAGGATCGGTGTATCATTACTCCCAAGGGCAGGGTTAACCATCAGGATAGTTGAAATTGAAAATACAACATTTACCGAATTGGGAATGTTAAGTATTCCAAAATTCCGGTTCGGATCCTGAACTACAATCTTATAGATACCAGGACCGGGATAAGCATGTGTTTTGATGTAAACATTTTTCTTATAATAATTTGGGAGATAGACAGTCTGATTCGGATCACGAGGAGCAATTGACACAGAGTTATCTCCCCAATCAACTTCAAGCTGGTCCCTGTCTGCCATGCTAAGTACATATGTAAATGTCGTTATGGTAATTTCAAAAGTGTTATTTGATATCTGTTTGTATGTAATCTCCCCTGCACGATTATGTGTCGGATAAGCCCTGAGAACAGACAAAAAGAGTACTAATATAAAAGCAAAATATCGCATTGATTCTGATCAAATGTTTTAATCCGGTTTAAATCTCTTTTTGGTATCAGATAATGTATATCTCACACCCTCTTCAATCTCCCCATTTTTATAGATAAACAGATTTACCTGATCGGGATACAATCCGGTAAGAATCTTGTTCTCTACCTCAAGGCTCTTTATTCTACTCTTCAGGGGAATACTGAACCTTAGAATGGTCTCCATATCCAGCAACTCTTTGTGAATAAGCCTTGCCTCCAGAACTTCACCATTAACAATTATTTTAATATGATCATTTACATACTTTTCATAAAAAAGATCCGGACCTGTAAATTTAAAAAAGTGATTATCTTCAATAACCCCCTCAACATCATACAACCTGAACATATCGAGGTCAAGGTCATCAGAATAGGCCCTCAGATTATATATAAATACATCTTCACTCTCATTTATTGTCAGGCTCGACATAGTAACATGGACAGGATGGATGAGCAGTGAAAATATAAATAATATTAATGGTTTAATCATCATTCTATAAATATGCTTTCTTATAACCGCAAAAATCAGACCATATAGAACGTTTTACAGGTGAGCAACCCTCTCTTTAAGATATTCAACCGATCCTACTTCAATATATGAGGATCCGGCCCCCCTTGAAAAGTTTCCGGCAAGGACCACAATCATATCATTATCATCCAGTTCATGGTTATTGGTAAGGTTACCCAGTGCTACCTTCATAAACATATCAGACGAATTATGCTTCTCCTGTAGTGATGCATAAACACCGTATGACAATGACATCTCCCGCATTGTTCGCTCTGAATAACACTGAGCCATTATATGACTGATGCCTCTGAATGATGCCATATTCCTGATAGTACGACCTCTCACGGTATCGGCAATAATTAATTTAGCCCCCACCCTTGATGCAGTTTTTACAGCCACCTTGGTAAGATATGCCGATACCTCCCCGGTCAGATCGCCGGAGGGTAATTCCAGGAACTTAACCTTGTTTTTCTCAACCTCACAGGCCACCCTCGACATAATACTTACAGCCTCGACAGGAAACTTACCATATGCAGTTTCTCCGCTTAACATTATTGCGTCTGTCTGGGAATCGATAGCGTTCGCTATATCACTTACTTCAGCCCTTGTTGGTCTGGGATTATGAATCATCGAATGGAGCATTTGAGTCGCAACAATTACAGGTTTACGTTTCTTAATACATTTGTTAATTATTTTTCGCTGAATACCGGGAATTTTTTCATAGGGTATTTCAATTGCAAGATCACCGCGAGCAACCATTATACCGTAAGAACAATCAAGAATTTCATTCAGGTTATCAACCCCCTCCTGGTTCTCAATCTTTGCAATTATTTTAATCTTGCTATTATGCTTATCAAGTATCGCCTGAATATCTTTTATATCCTGAGCCGTCCTTACAAAAGAATGGGCTATGAAATCAATATCATACTCAATGGCAAACTGTATATAGCTTCTGTCCTTATCATTGAGAGAAGGGAGGTTCATCCTGATATTAGGCACATTCACACTCTTCCTTGAACCAAGAACTGCATCATTCATCACCTCGCAAATAAGTCTGTTACCATCCTTACTTTTAACTGAGAGTTCAAGATCGCCATCGTCTATCATTATAGAAGAGCCAACCGGTACATCCCTGGCAAAATTCTCATAGGAAACAACAATGCATGCATCTGTTGTGCGGATTCCCGGGTCACCAGCTATTGCAACCTCCTGCCCTTCAATAAATGATATATCTCCATCACAAACAGTTGTTCTTACTTCAGGCCCTTTAGTATCGAGCATTAAGGAAATCTTGTCAGATACTTTCCTGATATTTTCCATTACCCTCAGAGTACCTTCAATTTCCTGATGTGCAGTATTAATCCTTACAACATCCATTCCTGCTTCGTATAATGCTCTCAGAAACTCGGGTTCAGCGCGTTTGTCTGATATAGTAGCTACAATTTTGGTACGCTTTCTATCCATTACAGTTTTAATATTAAATTAAACTTTTCACAAAAGCCTCTATAGCCAGCCTGTATCCGTTTAGTCCGAATCCAAAGAGTGAACCGGCACATCCCGAAGCAATTAGTGAGGTATGTCTGAACTCCTCCCTTGCCAGGATATTGGATATATGTACCTCAATTACAGGGGTTGAGATACCAGCCACTGCATCCGCTATTGATACCGAAGTGTGAGTGTATCCTGCAGCATTCAGAATTATACCGTCACTCATCAGATCTGCCTCATGCAATAAGTTCACTATCTCTCCTTCGACATTCGACTGCATATAGGAAAAATTATGATCAGGATAGATTTTTACGATCTCATCAAAAAAATCTTCAAAACTAATATCTCCGTAAATATCTTTTTCCCGTTTACCAAGAAGGTTAAGATTCGGCCCGTTAACAATTGCTATTCTCATTTATATACCATTTTATCTAATTGTTTACAAAGATAAAAAATTAACTCTGACTGCCCTTAACCTGAATAATTGTTGAATTAGTTGGGAATAAACAGGCGAAAGGATTAATTTGGCAAAGATGTGAAGGCCGTACTCCGTTAAATCGCACACCGTATACTATGACTGATTCATGGCAGGAGGTAATAAAAGAGTTTGAATTATTCTTAAAGATCGAACGCTCGTTATCGGAAAACAGTATTGAGGCATATCTTAACGATGTTGCCAAACTCGAATCATATACAATTGATAAAGAACCCGTTAAAAAACCAGCTGAAATTACCTATAACGACCTCAGGGATTTTATTAAATGGCTTAATATCGAAAATACCAGAACCCAGTCAAGGATACTTTCGGGTATCAGAGCATTTTTCAGGTATATGATTATTGAAGGCAAGATTGAAGATAATCCTGCCACACTGATAGAATCGCCAAGGCTCGGAATTATCTTACCGGAGGTCTTATCTGTTGAGGATATTGATAAGATGATCAGTTGTATTGATCTGAGCAAGCCTGAAGGACAAAGAAATAAAGCCATCATTGAAACGCTGTACGGATGCGGACTAAGAGTTTCTGAGCTGGTTAACCTCAGACTAACCGACACTCATTTTACTGAAGGATTTATTTCCGTAACTGGCAAGGGAGATAAGCAGAGACTGGTGCCGGTAAACGAAAAAACTATCGAAGAGATTAATTATTATCTCACCGACAGGAACCGGTTAAATCGTATTATTGATGAGAATATACTTTTTTTGAATCGCAGGGGTAAAAAACTTACCAGGGCAATGATTTTTACTATTGTTAAAGATCTCGCTTCCTGTGCAGGCATCAAAAAGAGAGTTAGTCCGCATACTTTTCGCCATTCCTTTGCAACTCATCTTGTGCAGGCAGGCGCAGACCTGAGAGCAGTGCAGGAGATGCTTGGGCACGAATCTATTCTCACTACAGAAGTTTACACTCATATTGACCGGATATTCCTTCAAAAAACAATCCTTAAATACCACCCCCGAAGGAACAAATAAGCAATTCTCAACCGGTAAATATTCATATATCAGACATATTAAGCCTAAAAGCAGGTTTTTAGCAAAACAATTGAACAAATTCCCCCCGACAACTATTTACATATAGCCGGCATATAACAATTATAGATATGGAATATATTTATAGATTTTTAAATGAAATGATCTATATCCTGACGGAGATGTCTCCCTATTTATTACTGGGATTTTTCATTGCAGGTTTATTGTTCCTTATTTTTCCAAAACGAAAAGTAAAACAATATATGGGTCGTGAAAAAAGAGGCGCCGTTATTAATGCCTCTCTTCTCGGAATACCTCTCCCCTTATGTTCGTGCGGGGTAATCCCCACCGGCATCTCTTTTTATAAAAATGGAGCATCAAAAGGTTCAACAGTCTCATTTCTTATATCGACCCCTCAGACCGGAATCGATTCGGTTCTTGTAACCTATTCTCTCCTTGGACTGCCATTTGCCCTGTTAAGGCCTGTTATTGCACTTATTACAGGCATTGCAGGAGGATTTATTACTGATAAAGTGGATTCTGAGACACCCGGTGAAAACAGTGTGTCGGACCAGCCCAATAATCTGCCTGCCGGATTCTTTCCAAAACTCAAAGCTATGTTTAGATATGCTTTCGTAGAGTTTTTACAGGATATATCAGCATGGCTAATGGCCGGTTTAGCAATTGCAGCTCTTATATCAGTAATTATTCCGGATGATTTTTTCACAAGTCTAACATCTGACAATTTTCTTGAATTGGTTATAATACTAATTGCAGCCATTCCTGTATATATATGTGCTACCGCATCTGTACCTATTGCTGCAGTGCTAATGCTCAAAGGTCTCTCTCCCGGGGCGGCCCTGGTTCTGTTAATGGCCGGACCAGCGACTAATGCAGCAACCATTACAATGATTGCCAGAGTTCTGGGTAAAAAATCATTAATAGCGTACCTCGGATCAATAATCACCGGGGCCCTGCTTTTCGGAACCTTAATAAATAACTTTATGCCTCCTGAGTGGTTTGATCTTTCAGGCATATACAATTTGGAGGGACATTCGCATCACCTGATCCCTGCATGGATACGTTACAGTTCAGCAATATTACTTCTGGTCTTAATTATAAACGGATATATACAAAAACGTAAACCACAAAATATAATCAAAACGTCACAATATAAATTTACTGAAATGAATAACCAGACTATAATAAAGGTAAGCGGAATGACATGCAACCATTGTAAAGAAAGTGTTGAAAATAGCATTGAGTCTGTTAAAGGTGTTAAAACAGCCGTTGCCGATATCTCCTCAGGTAATGTAATTATTGATGGAACAGGATTCAATTTAACAGTAATAGCTGAAAGAATTGAAGCAATGGGATACAAGTTCAAAAAGTAAAGAGCTATCAGTATGTCTATACTTTTGATATTCTGTTCTTTATAAATATGACATAAGTCGTTTATTTATCCTCTCATTTTACTATCTTTGCGACTTGGTAAAAATTGAATTAAACTACTAATTATCAAAAAATAAAATTATGTCTAAGGTGAAACGAGTTTATACATTTGGTGACAAAAAAGCTGAAGGTAACACAAGTATGAAAAATCTGCTGGGTGGAAAGGGAGCCAATCTGGCTGAGATGAATCTTATAGATGTTCCGGTACCTCCTGGTTTTACAATTACAACAGATGTTTGCACTGAGTATAACAATTTAGGAAAGGATGAAGTGGTAAAGCTTCTCAAAGAAGAGGTAGAGGCTGCAATTGCAAATATTGAAAAGATAATGGGAACAAGCTTTGGAAGCAAAGACAATCCTTGTCTTGTTTCTGTAAGATCAGGTGCAAGAGTTTCTATGCCTGGGATGATGGATACCGTTTTGAACCTCGGAATGAATGATGATGCTGTTGAGGGAATTGTTAAACGTACAGGTAATGAAAGATTTGCATGGGATTCATACCGCCGGTTTGTACAAATGTATGGCGATGTGGTATTGGGAATGAAACCTGAATCGAAAGAGGATATGGATCCTTTTGAGGAGATAATTGAAGAGGTTAAGTCTGTACAAAATATTATTAATGACAATGATCTGACAGTTGATGATCTGAAAAACCTTGTACTTAAATTCAAGTCTGCGGTAAAGGAAAAAACCGGGCATAACTTTCCTGCCGACCCGTGGGAGCAGCTTTGGGGTGCAGTATGTGCCGTTTTCGACAGTTGGATGAATGACAGGGCAATTTACTACCGCCAGTTAAACCAGATACCTGAGGAATGGGGAACAGCCATTAATGTACAGGCTATGGTATTTGGTAATATGGGTAGCAACTCAGGTACAGGCGTAGCTTTTACACGTGATGCCGGAACAGGTGAAAACCTTTTTAACGGTGAATATCTTATTGATGCACAGGGTGAGGATGTTGTTGCCGGTGTAAGAACACCTCAGCAGATAACTCTTGAAGGATCTAAACGCTGGGCTACTCTTGCCGGTGTAACCGAAGAGGAGCGCAAAGAGGAATTTCCATCACTTGAGGAAGTCATGCCTGAAGTATACCACGAGCTATTCGAAACACAAAAGAAACTTGAAAATCATTACAAAGACATGCAGGATATTGAGTTTACTATGCAGGATGGTAAACTATGGCTTCTGCAGACAAGAGGAGGAAAACGAACCGGGGCAGCAATGGTTAAGATTGCCATAGATCTGTTAAATGAAGGTACAATTGATGAAAAAACAGCACTCCTTCGCCAGGAACCAAATAAACTGGATGAACTTCTGCACCCTGTATTTGATAAAGAAGCGCTTAGGAAAGGAAACGTGATTGCAAAGGGACTTCCTGCCTCCCCTGGAGCAGCCACAGGCAGAATAGTGTTTTTTGCTGATGAAGCAAAAAAATATCCCGAAGCAATTCTTGTCAGGACAGAAACATCTCCTGAAGATCTTGAAGGAATGAATATTGCCAAAGGGATTCTTACTGCAAGAGGAGGAATGACATCACATGCAGCAGTAGTAGCACGTGGAATGGGTAAATGTTGTATTTCCGGTGCAGGCGGACTCCATATCGATTATAAATCACGAACACTTAATGCAGGCGGCAAAGAATTCAAGGAGGGCGACTGGATATCTCTGAACGGAACAACCGGAGATGTTTATGAAGACAAGATCGCAACTATAGATTCTGAAGTAAGCGGTGATTTTGGCATAATAATGAATCTTGCCGAGAAATATACCCGTATGAATGTAAGAACCAATGCCGATACTCCTCATGATTCAAGAGTTGCAAGAAACTTCGGTGCACAAGGTATTGGCCTTTGCCGTACCGAACATATGTTCTTTGAAGGAGAACGTATCAAAGCAATGAGAGAGATGATCCTTGCTGACAGTGAAGATAAGAGACGTAAAGCACTTGATAAACTATTGCCTTACCAGAGAGAAGATTTTGAAGGCATACTTGAAGCTATGGAGGGTTATGGTGTAACTATCCGTCTGCTTGATCCCCCACTCCATGAATTTGTTCCACACGAAGATGAAAACCAGGCTGAAATGGCAAAAGAGATGGGAATTTCGGTAAGCCAGGTAAAAGCCAAGGTTAATTCACTTCATGAATTTAACCCAATGCTGGGTCACCGTGGTTGTCGTTTAGGAAATACATATCCTGAGATTACAGAAATGCAGGCAAGAGCAATAATTGAAGCAGCCTGTAATCTTAAGTTAAAGGGTGTTGATGCCAAACCTGAAATTATGGTACCACTTATCGGAACAGTTGAAGAACTTAAACTTCAGAAGGATATTATCAGTAGTACTGCCGAAAAGGTTTTTGAGGAAAAAGGTATGCATGTTGATTTCCAAATTGGTACGATGATTGAGATCCCGAGGGCAGCCCTTACAGCTGATAAAATTGCTGAGATAGCTGACTTCTTCTCATTCGGTACAAATGACCTTACCCAGATGGCTTTTGGTTATTCCCGTGATGACGCAGGTACATTCCTTCCAATTTATATCGAAAAAGGAATTCTTAAGAATGATCCTTTCCAGATACTTGACCAGGAAGGGGTTGGACAACTTGTAAAAATGGCAACAGAAAAAGGGCGCTCTGTAAAATCTGATCTGAAGGTTGGAATATGTGGTGAGCATGGCGGCGAACCAAATTCTGTCGAATTTTGCGACTCAGTAGGAATGGACTATGTAAGCTGCTCACCATTCAGGGTTCCTATTGCCCGGCTGGCTGCAGCTCAGGCTAATATCAAACAGGGATAAATTTTATTTTCATCTTATATAAGCCCGGTGTCAAATCCGGGCTTTTTCTTTTTTAACCCTATTAGCCAGAGGATCATCTTGTCCTATTGCAATATTTACTAACTTTGATATTCTCAAAAGAACTCAAACACACACGCAATGATAACAAATGATAATCTTGCCGAATATGGCATTTTAAGCCCTAAAGAGATCGTATACAATCCTTCCTATGAACAACTGTATGAAGAGGAAACCCATTCCGATCTGATAGGTTTTGAAAGAGGCGTTCTAACCGTAAACGGTGCAATTAATGTAGATACTGGGATATATACCGGAAGATCTCCAAAAGATAAGTATATCGTTTACGACGAAAATACAAAGGATACTGTATGGTGGAAGTCGGAAAAATCTGAAGTATCTGACAATAAACCTATTGACAATAAAACATGGGAACACTGTCATACACTGGCAAGTAAACAACTTTCTGAAAAAAAGCTATTTGTTGTCGACAGCTATAGTGGAGCGAATGAAAACACACGGCTTAAGGTAAGGTTTATTATGGAGGTAGCCTGGCAGGCACATTTCGTAAAAAATATGTTTATCAGACCAACAGAGGAGGAATTAAAAGATTTCACCCCTGATTTTGTATTTCTTACTGCTTCAAAAACTACCAATCCCGACTGGAAAGAGATGGGACTTCATTCAAAAACATTTGTATTCTTTAACCTTACTAAAGGGATGGCTGTTGTGGGTGGATCATGGTATGGTGGTGAAATGAAGAAAGGTATATTCTCAGTAATGAATTATCACCTTCCGCTCAAGGGTATTGCAGCGATGCATTGTTCTGCCAATATAGGAAAAAAAGGTGATGTTGCTATTTTCTTCGGTTTGTCAGGAACAGGAAAAACTACCCTTTCAACAGAACCCGGCAGGGCACTGATTGGAGATGATGAGCACGGTTGGGATGATGATGGAATATTCAATTTTGAAGGAGGCTGTTATGCTAAATGTATCCGTCTGAGCAAAGAGAAGGAGCCCGACATTTACAGTGCTATAAGAAAAGATGCACTCCTCGAAAATGTCGTTGTCAAAGAAAATGGAGTAATTGATTTTGATAACGACTCAAAGACTGAGAACACCAGGGTATCCTACCCTATATACCATATTGATAATATCGTTAAACCAATATCACGGGGAGGTCATGCCAGTAAAGTGATCTTTCTTACTGCTGACGCTTTCGGGGTACTACCCCCGGTATCAAAACTCACAAAGGGTCAAACAGGTTATTATTTTGTTAGCGGTTATACTGCCAAAGTTGCAGGAACCGAGCTGGGAATAATCGAACCTGTACCTTCATTCTCTGCATGTTTTGGCGCTGCATTTCTGCTGCTTGATCCGGGCATCTATGCTCATGAACTTATAAGAAAAATGGAACAACATGGTGCTGATGCATGGCTGGTAAATACCGGATGGATGGGAGGTCCGTATGGTGTCGGAAACAGGATCGATATTCATCCTACGAGAAAAATTATCAATTCAATACTTGACGGGTCAATTAACAGTTCAGATTTTAACAAGATACCTATCTTCAATCTGGCTGTTCCAACTTCACTTGAAGGTGTTGATCCCAATCTGCTTGACCCGAGGAAATCATGGAAAAAAGAGGAAGAGTGGCTGATAGCAGCCGGTAATCTTGCTGAGAAATTTACCAATAACTTCAGGAAATTTACTTACAAAAAAGAACTTGAAGAGATGATGAAATACGGACCGGTAAAATGACCTTTACAAATATTTTATTAGTGAGCCTGGCCGCTTACGGCCTCGGATCTATTGCCACAGCAGTATGGGCAGGAAAAATATTTCATGGCGTTGATGTAAGAAAGCATGGTAGCGGAAATGCCGGGGCTACAAATACTATACGGGTACTGGGATGGGCAACCGGCCTGCCGGTACTGTTTCTCGATAATGCCAAAGGCTGGCTTGCAGCTTCATTGCCATTGCTTTTCGGACTGGCGCCGGAAGGATCAGCAGAATTGATAAATATTCAGATCCTGACAGGGTCAATAGCCATAATCGGACATGTATTCCCCATTTTTGCCGGGTTTAAAGGTGGCAAAGGAGTAGCAACCACCTTCGGAGTTTTTCTTGCCCTTCACCCCATGGTAACCCTTTCCTGCCTCTCTGTTTTCCTTGTTATTATTCTTATTACAGGGTATGTATCGGCAAGTTCAATAGTTGCCGGAATTTCATTCCCGATTCAATTGTTCCTGTTTTTCGAGACACCCTCACTCATTTTTCAACTATTCTCTGTTCTTATTGGTGTAGCAATAATTATAACTCACAAAAATAATATCAAACGACTGTTAAACGGAGAAGAAAAAAGATTTATCTGGAAGAACCGGGGAAAACAGAGTTGATCAATGACGTTGAGGCTAAGGCTTGGAAAAAAATCAAAATTAGTTGTATAATCCCAATCATTACATTTTTTTATTAATTTGCGAAGGTATGTTCTTAAATAAACCAATATGATTTCCGGAGAAAAAATGCTGGCTCATATAAACACCCGGCAAAGCGACAGGGGATATAGTGATCAGCCAGTTGAAAAAGAGAAGCTTGAAAGGATACTTGAAGCCGGGAGGCTGGCACCATCAGCATGTAATTCCCAACCATGGAAGTTTATTGTCGTGGATGATCACGACCTGAGAAAAGAGATAGCTGCTGCATCATCGGCAAAAGCTTTGGGTTTTAATAAATTTACTGATCAGGTTCCCGTGTTTATTGTAATTATCCGGGAGAAATCAAATCCTGTCGCGCAGATCGGCGGAACAATTAAGGATAAGGATTATTCCCTTATTGATATCGGGATTGCTGCAGAAAATATCTGTCTGCAGGCTACTGCAGAAGGCCTGGGCACCTGCATCCTCGGATGGTTTAATGAGAAACTGGTAAAAAAACTCCTGAAAGTACCGGAAGGTAAAAGAGCTGAATTAATAATTACCCTGGGATATCCTTCAAAACCTCACAGGGAAAAGAAGAGAAAAGACCCAGGAGAAGTAATCTCGTATAATCGCTATTAATCTTATGTGATTATTGCAGGGGTTGAATCGTGTAATTTGCCGTTCGTCGTTCGTCGTTCGTCGTTTATTTAAGCTTCCCAAGCACTTCTTTGATTCGCTTAACAGCTTCAATAAGCTCTTTATCTGACGCAGCATAAGATAACCTTATGCAATTGGGTGATCCAAAGCCTGCGCCACCGACAACCGCAACATGAGCCTTTTCAAGAAGGTACATTGAAAGGTCAGTAGAATCATTAATAACATTTTCACCATCTTTTTTACCAAAGTAGTAACTGATCTCCGGGAAAACATAAAAAGCTCCCTGGGGAACCCTTATCTTGAATCCATCAATATCTTCAAGTAATCTGCATACAAGGTCACGCCTCTTAAGAAAAGCATCTCTCATAACTTCACGAGAATTACCGGTAGATGTTACAGCTGCAAGGGCTGCCCTCTGGGCTATGGATGACACACCTGATGTGAACTGACCCTGCAATTTATTAACACCCTTCGCAAGCCACAGAGGAGCCCCGATATAACCTATTCTCCATCCTGTCATGGCATAACCCTTTGAAACGCCATTAACAGTAATTACACGATCATAAACAGAGTCGAATGAAGCCATGCTGACATGTTCACCCGTGAATGTAATATGTTCATATATTTCATCGGATATAATGAAAACCCCCTCATGTTTTTCAACTATCCTGGCTATACTTTCCATCTCTTCCCTGGTATAAACCATTCCTGTCGGATTGGATGGCGAATTAAAAATAATGGCCCTTGTTTTTGGTGTAATGGCCTCTTCAAGTTGAGATGGCGTAACCTTAAAATCATTATCAATAGTAGTATTTATCACTACAGGTTTGCCCTGGGCAAGAATGATCTGGTCGTAATAACTAACCCAATAAGGAGCAAATATAATTACCTCATCGTCAGGATTAACAATAGTAAGCATCACATTTATAAGAGAGTGCTTCCCCCCTGCTGATACAATTATCTGATCGGGAGAATAATCGAGCCCGTTTTCTCTATTAAATTTTTCTGAAATTGCCTCCCTTAAATCTGCATAACCTGGCACAGGTGGATATGAAGTAAAATTATCATCAATAGCCTTTTTAGCTGCCTCTTTGATATCATCCGGTGTATGAAAATCGGGTTCGCCAATACTTAAATTGATGACATCTATGCCCATAGCTTTCATCTCCCTGCTCTTTTGAGCCATTGCAAGAGTTTGTGAGACCGAGAGAGCCTTCAATCTTTCTGACAGGTATTCCATAATTATTGAGTTTGCTAATTAAAAGACCAAAATTAGTTTAATAGTTTCAAATAATAAAGAAATATCAATCTTCGTTTTTGGTTTCTGCAACACATATTTGTACACTCATTAAAAATAGATTAGGTTTGTATAGGTAAACCTATTTTACAATAAAATGGAAATTGCAAAAGATATCTTACTGGCAACCATACCTGCTCTGCTGGTACTTATCACCACTTACATCATTATTAAAAAAATGATCGAAAACGACCGTGATAAAAGAAGGAGTGAAATAATTCTTCAGAATTCCAGCACAATTACTCCCATCAGGCTTCAGGCTTATGAGCGTTTAATTCTGCTTCTGGAACGGATCTCTATCGAAGCTCTAATTATGCGAACCAATAAAGCAGGTCTGACCACTAAAGAGTTACAATCGTCCATGCTGAATAGTATACGATCTGAATTCGATCATAATCTTTCACAGCAAATCTATATCACTCCTCAGGCATGGGAAGTTCTGAAAAATGCAAAGACCAATACAATTAAGATCATTAACACGAGTGCAGAAAAGTTGCCACCCAATGCAACCGGGTCAGATTTCAGCAGGTATCTTCTCGAAGCTTTAATGGAAATTGACAAAGAACCATCAAAAGTAGCCATTGATTATCTGAAAAGCGAAGTAGCCGGAATGATGTGAGAAGAGAGTTGCAGGTTACAGGTTACAGGTTACAGGTAGACAATGCCTTACGCCATTCGTCGTTGGTCGTTAGTCGTTTGCCGTTAGTCTCACAAAAGATCTATACTCCTCTTTACAAAATTGGTGAGTTTTTCACCCTTCAGCATATTATTTGAAAGCAGGGCAAGATCAATAAGCTGTTTTACAAGAGGTTGTTTTTCAGCATAAGCTGTCAGTTCCGACTTATGTACAGCTTCATATTTATCAAGACTTTTACGTAGTTTTTCAAGTTTATCCTTCTCTGCCTGAGTTATCTCTTCTTCCTTCTTACCCTCCTGTGACTTCTCCTCTGTTGCAACCTCTTTACGGGCACGATCAATTTTAGTCTTATGCTCCTTAAGGGTTTTGCCCAGTTCCTTATCAAGCTGCTCACTAATCCCGGATACTACAGAATGGTTATTATTAATTACAACATTATATGAATCAGGAAGGTCTCCATAAAAATTCATACCTCCTCCTCCAAGTTGAGACATATCCTTCATCCTTCTCATAAACTCCGACTGGGTTATGATAACAGGTGCATCGGTTTCGTTCATAGCTTCTGCTACAACTACAAAATTCTCTTTTTTATCTATCTGGCTTTCAAAGAGTGTTGTGATATTGGTCTGCTGATCATCTGTCAGTTTCGACTCAAGAGTAACATCCTTCTCAATTATCTTCTCTACCACATCAGAATCGACCCTTACAAACCTGCTATCCTTAAACTTGGTCTCAAGATGATTGATAATATGAGTATCGAGTTGACCATCCATTAAAAGAACATCATAACCTTTGTTTTTAGCTTTTTCGATATAACTGAACTGATTCTCTTTATCGGTAGTATAGAGATAGATAAGTGATTTATTCTTATCTGTCTGGTTTTCCCTGATAACCTTTTCATACTCTTCATATGTAAAGTATTTACCGTCAGTATTCTTAAACAATGCAAACTTCGAAGCTCGCTCATAGAATTTCTCATCGGTGATCATTCCATAATCAATAAAGAGTTTAAGGTCATCCCATTTCTTCTCGAAATCATCCCTGTTACTCATAAAAATATCATTTAACCTCTCTGCCACCTTCTTATTTATATGACCTGATATCTTTTTAACATTTGAATCGCTTTGAAGGAAGCTTCTCGATACATTAAGAGGAATATCGGGTGAATCTAACACACCATGGAGCAGTGTAAGAAATTCCGGCACAATACCCTCAACCGAATCGGTAACAAAAACCTGGTTACAATAAAGCCGGATCTTATTTTTTTGAATTTCTATATTACTCTTGATCTTTGGAAAGTAGAGGATACCTGTAAGGTTAAAAGGATAATCAACATTCAGATGTATGTTAAACAGTGGCTCATCACCGGTTGGATAAAGCTCCCTGTAAAAAGAGGAGTAATCTTCATCTTTCAGATCAGCCGGCTTCTTTGTCCATGCAGGCTGGGTGTTATTAATTATCTTATCCTTTTTAGTATCTACATATTTATCCTTTTTCCACTCCTGCTCCTTGCCGAATGCTATCTCAACAGGGAGAAACTTACAATACTTATTGAGTAACTCCTCTACCCTGCTCTTTTCGAGAAAATCTTTTGAATCATCATCAATATGTAAAATAACATCTGTTCCAACTCTCTTTTTCTCTACCTCTTCAATAGAAAATTCAGGACTTCCGTCACATGTCCACTTCACCCCTTTTGAATCTTTCTGCCACGATCTGGTAATCACCTCCACCTTGTCTGACACCATAAACGAGGAATAAAACCCAAGACCAAAATGACCAATGATGGCATTTGCCTGATCTTTATATTTATCAAGGAATTCGTTGGCACTTGAAAATGCTATCTGGTTCAGGAATTTATCAATCTCCTCCGCTGTCATTCCAATACCCCTGTCGGAAACCGTAATAGTTTTCTTCTTTTTATTGAGATTTACCCTTATAGTAGTATCTCCCATCTCCTCCTTATAATCTCCGACTGATGCAAGAGTCTTCAGTTTTTGTGTAGCATCGACTGCATTCGACACCAGTTCTCTCAAGAAGATTTCATGATCAGAGTAGAGAAACTTTTTAATTATCGGAAAGATATTCTCTGTAGTAACGCCTATTTTTCCCTTCTGCATTTTTATTATGAATTAAATTAAACATCTTATTTACCAACCCTCTTTTTCAAAGTATGTGCCAAGTTGAAATAACTGCCAAATAGTCACAAAAATCAATCAAACCGCAGCAACATGGTTACATTCGATGAGTATCTGAATAACATCCTCCTGAGCAATTTATCTGAGTTAACAATTAGCGGCAGAGATAACCGCATTTTATGAAATAATTTTATCCAGGAGACTAAGGATTTTATCACACGCATAATCAATCTCCTCATTAGTAATAGTTAACGGAGGTGCAATTCTGAAAGCATCATTGCAAAAAAGAAACTTATCAAGAATCAGTCCGTTGCCGGGTCCGCTTTCAATAAATTTATTTAACAAACCGGGAGAAGCAAGTTTCACGGCAAGAAAAAGTCCTGACCCCCTGATACTTAATATAGACTCATGTTTCAGGTTAACAATAAAACGATTACCCTTTTTATTTGCTTTAACTGCCAGTTCTCCCTTTATTATCTCTTCAAAAGCTGCAAGACCGGTTGCACAACTCACGGGGTGCCCCCCGAAAGTTGTAATATGGCCAAGTGCAGGTTTGTTTGATAAGGTCATCATCATATCACGCGGAGCGATAAAAGCACCCAGAGGAAGGCCTCCTCCCATTGCTTTAGCCAGTGCAAGTATATCGGGTACCACGTTAAAATGTTCCATTGCAAACAATCTGCCTGTGCGCCCGAAACCTGTCTGTATCTCATCAAATATCAGAAGGGCTCCGGTTTGATCGCACCTATTCCTGATTTTCAGCAGGTAATCATTCTCAGGTTGAATTATTCCGGCCTCTGCCTGAATAGGTTCCACAATTACAGCTGCAGTTTCATTATCAATAATATCAAGGGCTTCTGCATTATTAAAATCGATTTGCCAGGTATCAGGAAGAAGAGGCCTGTAAGCATTCCTGTAAAACTCGGTTCCCTGGATACTGAGGGCACCGTGTGTGCTTCCATGGTAAGCCTTATTGAAAGAGACAAATTTACTTCTGCCTGTATACCTCTTGGCAAGTTTCATTGCACCTTCAATAGCTTCACTACCTGAATTAACGAAGTAAACCGACTCGAGTGGTGCAGGTAGCATATCAGTTAACCTTTTTGCATATTTAACTTGTGGGCTTTGCACTATCTCTCCGTATACCATCAGGTGCATATACCTGTCGAGTTGTTCTTTACCGGCTGCCACTACTGCAGGGTTGGAATGACCGACATTACTTACCGATACTCCTGAGACAAGATCAATGTACTTTTTGCCATCAGGACCATAGAGCCAAATACCTTCAGCTCTTTCTATTTCGATCATCAGGGGCTCAGGTGAGGTTTGCCCCACATGGAGCAAAAAAAGATTTTTTTCAGATAACATAACAGGATTGTTATCGCATCATCACATTAATTTCCTTAAGGAGAAAATCACGATAAGATTTTCCAATCGGGATACTCTCCTTTTCACGGTATCCACTAATTTCCAGGCTACTGTCACGAATCAAATTTATCCTGCTCTTATTAACAATATAAGACCTGTGGACTCTGATAAAGAGAAAAGAGGGAAGTTGCTGTTCAATAGCCTTCATTGTGAAATGAATAGTATATTTCTCCAGATCGGTATGCAGAACTACATAATTCTCAAGAGCCTCAATAAATACAATATCATTTAGTTTGATCTTTACCAGTGAAGATCCTTTTTTTATGAATATTTCCTGCTGACCAATATTATCACCGAAACCTTTATCCTGATATCTGATGACTTTATCAACCGCTTTGCAAAATCTCGAATAGTCCACCGGTTTAATGAGGTAATCGACCACATCAAAATCGTAAGCCTTAACAGCATAATTATCACTGCTTGTTACCATAATTATTGAAGGAGGTTTTTCCAGGCTTCCAATAAAATCAAAACCATCCATTTCGGGCATTTGAATATCGAGAAAAATAAGATCTATATCAGACCTTTTCATCATTTCATTCCGTGCATCTATTGCGCTATCAAAGACCCCCGAAAGATTAAGGAATGATGACCTCTTAACAAGTTCAGCTAAAACTTTACATGACAGTTTATCATCATCTATGATAATGCAATTCATAATTTAGGTTTGGTAACAGTCCCTAGTCCCGTATCAAAAATAGGAAAAATATATTACAAACTACTCTCAAATATTATTCCCGGATAAATATTTCTTCTCCAGCAGGTCTGAACTCTTAATGCTCCTTTTGAGCCATTCAAGTTTTATGATCGTTTTTGCATCATCTGTCAGCTTCCAATTCATCGATGATTCTCTTAGAATACCTGTCAGATGATTCAATATTATTGCAGCTGAAACTGAGATATTAAAACTTTCGGTAAAACCAAACATTGGAATTTTAAGATACTCATCGGCATTTCCAATAGCAACAGAAGAGAGTCCTTTCAGTTCGGTTCCAAAGACAAGTGCGACCTTCCCTTTTTCAAGGTCAAACTCATCAAGAGTTGTATCATTTGCATGAGGAGTAGTTGCAACAATCCTGTAACCCTCCTTGCGCAGGCATTCATAAGCCTCAGGGGTGTTAAAATCTTTTTTATTAAACTTCCTCATGCTAAGCCACTTGTCTGAGCCAAGGGCTACATCCGGGTTAACATCGTATGTATTCAGGTTCTCTATTATATTGACATTCTGTATGCCAAAACAGTCACAGGTTCTGAGAACGGCACTTGCATTATGCGACTGAAAAATATCTTCCAGAACAACAGAAATATAATCAGTCCGGTTATCGAGTATGCTATCGAACAGTTTACGTCTCCGGTCGGAGATAAAATTCTCAAGAAATTTGATTAATTCTCTTTGCATAATAACAAAAAAAAAGGGGGTGCAACCCACCCCCTCATTAGTAATTAAAATTAAAAGATCTTAAAGCTTAGTGCTGAGGCCAGGAGCAGCTTTGAATTTTACTACCTTCTTAGCCGGTACATTTAGTTTCTCACCAGTCTGTGGATTGCGAACAACCCTTGCACTTCTTGTAGTAACTTTAAAAGTACCCATACCCGGAAGTTGGATTCTTTCACCTTTTTTCATTGCTCCGCCAAAAGCATCCACAAATGAGTTAAGAGCATTGTTAGCATCCTTCATAGAAAGTTCTGCATTCTCAGCAATTGCATTTACTAATTCCTTTTTCGTCATGGTAAATAGTTTTATGGTTAGTGAAAATTTTATTAATTTGAATACAAATATATTTTTTTTTCGGTCAAAAGCAAACTTTTATGCCCATTTTTCCACGAACAGCGCATTTTTTAACAAAAATCTGCATATACTTATTAATAAAAAGAGAATCCCGGGATTACATCACTATTATCTTTGATTTTGCAAAATAAAAAAAATGCTATCTTTGCGGCGGAGAAATGGCAGAGTGGTCGAATGCGGCGGTCTTGAAAACCGTTGTACCGCAAGGTACCGGGGGTTCGAATCCCTCTTTCTCCGCCAAAGCAAAACAAAAGCCATTCGCAAAAGCGAATGGTTTTGTTTTTAGGTACATACGAACCGAGTTTACTCGTGTGAGTATGTGCATGAAAACAAAAACAATACCTCCCGGTATTGCTTTTATTTTGCTTTGAAGCTACCCCCATCAAGGGATCACGACTGAGTGAAACGAAGGAGTAATCCTTTTAGGTCCTAACCACCTCCCCACGCTTACTGCGTGGGACTCCTCCTTTCCTAAAAGGAGGAGAAATAGTTTATCTGCAGATGCTTCGAAGCTACCCCCTTCAGGGAAAAGCTGACCGAAGGGAAGCTAATCCCCCTTTAGGGATCACGACTGAGTGAAACGAAGGAGTAATCCCTGAGGTTTGAGCAAAAAGTATGGCACAAGAGGCCGTTTCATCTATTAGTGCACTATACCTTAAAATAAAGCACTCAGCGATCCAATTAAAACCTGCTTTTTGTATAATTTAAATGGTGGGCAATAATTTCAATATGCCTCAATCGTTAGGGATTAGTGATTACGCACCTTTGGCGCTTATCGGATGAGACGTATCATTAACCCTGAGCTACGCACAGGGCTAATGATTTACGCACCTTTGGCGCTTATACATTTTAGATTGAGATTGACGTTTTCTTTTTGGGTGTCCCATTGCGGAAAACAGGGAGAAGCTCTGGATTCTGAAAAATCAAAAAAAGGGGTTGTGCATCAGCTACTAATGTGTGGCGTTATTTTTCCTTCTTTTTCATTTTCCTTTTCTTATTATCTTGATCAAGTATTTTGAACTGATTCCCT
>JAUVKT010000074.1 GCA_030596125.1 Bacteroidales bacterium
TCAAGCTGAAGATTGTTTGATCTGTCCTGTATCAGTTTCAACTGTTCGGGAGAAACAGATCCAATAAAACGAAGGATAATATCATTTCCCGCCTGAGAAATATCAGATATCGCTTCAAGGAATCCGGTTATTGGATATGAATCGGTTAGTGCTCCAACATATGTAATAGTAAAAACATCAGGTTCCGTCTTTGACAGTCCTGCAAAATCCTCTTCATCATAACCGTTGGTGAGTACATGTATCTTATCATTAATAAGAGCCAGTTTTGCTATAAAGAGATCCTTAAGGGAGTTCCCGACTGTAACGATCCTGTCAGCACTCATTAAAACAGACTTTTCCAGCCTTTTATCAAGAGCCCTGGACAGAAAGGTTGGATAAAACATTTTATAATAATAGATATCTGTCCATGGATCACGCAGATCGGCAACCCATTTTATCTCTGGAAATTTCTTTTTTAATTGCAGTCCGATCAACTGTGTAGAGTGGGGCGGACTGGTTGTAATAATTACATTTATTTTTTCATCCCGGATGATCTCTGATGCTTTTTTTACAGCAAATCTGTTCCATCCTTTACGGGGATCAGGGATAAAGAAATTACCTCTGATAAACCTGGTTATTTTATCCTTTATACTTTTTGTGCTCCCGGATACATGTGCTCCGGCGCTGACATTTCCTGATGGTCTTTTGCCCTGTAACAGGGTGAAATAGTTAAGGGCTTTGGTTTTGTAAACTTTTATCCCTGATGGAATTTCATCAGACAGTGATTCATCTATTGCCGGATATTCTGCATATTTCTGATCGATAGTCAATATATATGGATCCCACCCAAATTCTGGCAGGTATTTGGCAAACTTAAGCCAACGCTGCACTCCTGCACCACCGCATGGTGGCCAGTAGTAGGTTATTATGAGGATCTTTCCCCGATAGGCTATAGAGGCTTTAGAGGCTTTAGATGCGATAGAGAGTGAGGGTTTTTTCATGGAGTTACGGCTTTAATAAGTTTGTTTAACAGGTAACTTACTTCAGCACAAAGGGTCTCTAATTCTGTATGTTCTTCTGAACTGATATATTCTAAATCGGATGCAAGAAGAAGGTAATATCTTGATTCTTCAAGTGAGCCTCGGGAGATAAAGAGAAAATGCAAAAACTCTTTATCTGTTTTTTTTGATTTTCCCTCAACTATGTTTGCCGCAACTGAAACTATAGCTTTTCTGAGTTGGGCTGTTAGCCCCCATTTCTCTGATGCCGGAAAGACGGCTGTTGCCTTATATACCTGTAATACAAGATTATGAGCCTTCTTCCATGCTAATAAATTTTTCCAGGGATGAGCCATGCATTTTAAATAGTTAATTTTACCGCCTCTACCGCCTTCTTACCGCCTCTATCGCCTTTACCGCCTCTAATGCTTTTCCCGCCTCCCCCTCACTGTCTCAGCAGCCTCCTCATATCGACTTTTTCACTTATCGTTTCTTTTAGTTTGTCTATAGCAACCCGTTCCTGCTCCATAGTATCGCGGTATCTTATTGTAACGGTGTTGTCTTCGGTTGTCTGATGATCAATCGTGATGCAGAATGGGGTTCCTATAGCATCCTGGCGCCTGTACCTTTTGCCGATGGAATCCTTTTCATCGTACTGGCAATTAAAATCAAATTTGAGGTCATCAATAATCTTTCGTGATATTTCAGGCAGTCCGTCTTTTTTTACCAGTGGCAAAACAGCAAGTTTAACCGGAGCCAGTGCAGGAGGCAGGCGAAGAACAACCCTTGAGTCGGTTGTCCCGTTACTCTTCCTGATCTCTTCCTGAGTATATGCTGCAGAAATGATCTGGAGGAACATCCTGTCGACACCGATTGAGGTTTCCACTACAAACGGCACGTATGACTCACTGGTTTCAGGATCGAAATATTGCATCTTCTTGCCGCTGTATTTCTGGTGTTGTGTGAGGTCAAAATCTGTTCTTGAATGGATCCCCTCCACCTCTTTAAACCCGAACGGGAACTTAAACTCAATATCAGTTGCAGCATTAGCATAATGAGACAGCTTTTCGTGATCATGAAAGCGGTAATTTTCTTCACCAAAGCCGAGTGACTGATGCCATTTCATTCTTATATCTTTCCAGTGTTTAAACCATTCCAGTTCAGTTCCCGGTTTAACAAAGAACTGCATCTCCATCTGCTCAAATTCCCTCATCCTGAAGATAAACTGCCGGGCTACAATTTCATTGCGGAATGCCTTGCCTATCTGGGCGATACCAAATGGGAGTTTCATCCGTCCTGACTTTTGTACATTTAGAAAGTTGACGAATATACCCTGGGCGGTTTCAGGTCTCAGGAAAATCTTCATTGAACCATCTGCCGTTGATCCCATTTCTGTTGAGAACATCAGGTTAAACTGCCTTACATCAGTCCAGTTTCTGGTTCCCGAAACAGGACAAACAATCTCGTTATCAACTATTATCTGTTTGATCTCATCAAGATTGTTGTCGTTAAGTGCTTTGGAATATCTTGATGTTAACCGGTCGATCTTCTCCCTGTTTGCGAGTACCCGGGGATTAGTCTCCATAAATATTTTTTCATCAAAAGAGTCACCGAACCTCTTACCGGCTTTCTTTACCTCTTTGTCAATTTTTGTCTCAATTTTGGCAATATGATCTTCGATCAATACATCTGCCCGGTATCTCTTCTTTGAATCCTTGTTATCGATCAGGGGGTCATTAAAGGCATCTACGTGCCCTGATGCTTTCCAGATAGTGGGATGCATAAAAATAGCCGAATCGATTCCAACAATATTTTCATGCAACAATACCATGCTGTCCCACCAGTATTTTTTAATATTATTTTTTAGTTCAACGCCATACTGACCATAGTCATACACTGCGCTTAAACCATCATAAATTTCACTCGACTGAAAAACATAACCATATTCCTTGCAGTGAGCAACCAGATTCTTAAAATGATCTTCCTGAGCCATATTCTAAAATTTTATTTTGCCTCGCAAAAGTAATCCAAAATCTTTTGTTTTACAATTTGATTTTCGAACTACTACGTGTTTGATTCTTTGTATATTTGTGCATAATTCAGGAATTTGTATAATGAGAGAGGAAACAGATTTTCTTGTAATCGGATCCGGCTGCGCAGGATCGTCATTTGCCCTTAAAGCGGCCGAGTTTGGTAAGGTCCTTATTATTTCAAAAGCAGAACTGAAGGAGACCAATACACGTTATGCCCAGGGCGGAATCGCTTCGGTTATGTATCATCCGGATAGTTTCGGAAAACATATCCGGGATACGATTAAGGCCGGACATGGGTATTGTAATGAAGATGTGGTTAGTATGGTAGTAAATGAAGCTCCTGCCAGAATTGATGACCTTATCTCCATGGGAGTTTATTTTGACAGGGATAATGAAGGGAAATATGATCTTGCGCGGGAGGGCGGACATTCGGAATACAGGGTTCTGCATCATAAAGATAATACTGGAGAGGAGATACAAAGAGCTCTTTCCGAGAAGGTTAAGCAACATCCTAATATTACAATATACGAAAATCATTTTGCTATCGATCTGCTTACACAGCACCATCTTGGCGAAAAAGTAAAACGAAGTCGTTCCGATATCAGGTGCTATGGAGCATACATATTTGATTGCAGTACCAGCGAGGTGACCACTATCCTTTCAAAGATTACTGTTGTGGCCACCGGTGGTATAGGTACCCTGTATGAAACCACTACAAACCCGCTGATAGCAACCGGTGATGGTATTGCTATGGTTTATCGTGCAAAAGGGATAATTGAAAACATGGAATTTATACAGTTCCACCCTACATCGCTGTATGATCCCGGAGTAAGACCGTCATTCCTGATTACTGAAGCTTTAAGAGGATTTGGTGCAGTACTTAGAAACAGAGCCGGCGAGAAATTTATGAACCGGTATGATGAAAGAGGATCACTTGCTCCCAGGGATATAGTGGCAAAAGCTATCGATAACGAATTAAAGGTTAGTGGTGATAGATATATATATCTCGACTGCACTCACCTGGATGCGGATAAGCTGGTTAATAATTTTCCGAATATTACCGGGAAATGTCTTACACTGGGGATTGATATCACTGAAGAATTTATCCCTGTAGTACCCGCAGCACACTACCTGTGTGGTGGCGTTAAGGCAGATATGGACGGCCAGAGTACGATAGACTCTCTTTATGCAATTGGTGAAGTTTCATCTACAGGTCTTCATGGGGCCAACAGGCTGGCATCCAATTCTCTTATTGAAGCACTGGTATATGCTCACAGGGCTGCGATGCATTCTGTGAAGAGGCTTAATGATATAGAGTTAGAGTATCGTATTCCCGATTGGAATTTTAAAGGATACAGTCACCCGGAAGAGATGGTACTGGTAACACAGAATTACCGTGAAATGCAGTTGATAATGTCAAATTACGTAGGCATTGTCAGATCTGATCTGAGGCTCAACCGTGCACTTAACAGGTTGGAACTGATTTATAAGGAGACGGAAGAACTTTACAGGAAGTCGCTCGTTAGCAGAAAACTGTGTGAACTCAGAAACCTGATCAATGTGGGTTACCTTGTAATAAAAATGGCCAACAACAGACGGGAGAGCCTGGGTCTGCACTATACAATCGACTATCCTGATAGAAAAGGCATCGAGTTTTGATCGTTTTTGCGAACGCGGAAAGCGGACGAAATCTGGGTTAAAATCATTTATTAAGAAAAATTGAAATTATGTTTTTTGAATCTGTTTTTACCGGAAAAAACCATTTCTGGAGATACCTGGTTATGTTCCTGGCAGCTTTTCTGGCTGCAAATACAATTGGAGGAATTCCACTGATAGTTATTATTACGCTAAAAACGACAAGAGATCCTTCTATTCTGGGAAAGGCGGCAGATAGTATTACCGATTTTTCGATTTATGGTTTAGACCCAAATTTTTCACTGATTCTGCTTATTATTCCCTTTATAATAGGATTGCTAACATTTTACCTGTTGATAAAACCGCTTAACGGAAGATCGTTTCTAACTGTAATTAGCGGAAGCGGCACTGTCAGGTGGGGAAGATTTTTTTACAGCGTTCTTATCTGGGCAGTGCTAATGGGTATCTATCTTTTTATCTCTGTAAAAGCCGATCCCGGTAATTTTACAATTAATAATGTTTCAGGCTCTCTGATCCCGTTGGCACTTATTGCCATTTTTCTGGTTCCTTTTCAGACAGCTTTCGAGGAGGTACTTTTCAGAGGCTATCTTATGCAGGGGGTGACAGTATGGAGCCGCAACAAGTGGGTTGCCCTGATCACTACATCAGTTCTTTTTGGCCTGATGCACTCATTCAACCCTGAAATAAAAGAGTTTGGATTTTTCACAATGATACCACAGTATATAACCTTCGGATTTGTGTTTGGGTTGTTGGTTATTTTTGATAACGGTATAGAACTGGCTATGGGTGCACATGCTGCTAACAACACTTTCCTCTCCTTCTTTGTAACCCAGAAATCGTCAACCCTGCAAACACCGGCAATTTTTGAGCAACATAATGTTTACCCATGGAGCGAATACCTGGCACTGGTAATTGTATCAGTTATTTTTATTCTGATCTTACAGAATAGATATAAATGGAATTTGCGGACGGTTTTCAGATTAAATATTAGCAGTTAACCGCAATTTTTTGATCGCAGTCGTGTCTAATATATAAATAACAGTTCGAAACTAAGCGGTGACACAATTTGTATCAAATCAGAACGATCATGATCTGATCTCTGCCATTAAGGATGGAGATCATGATTCTTTCAGGATTTTGGTTGAGAAGTACCAGGAACGGGTAATAAGGATTTGCAGGGGTTATCTTGGTTCGTATGAAGATGCAGAGGACCTTGCCCAGGAGGTTTTTATTGAAGTTTACAAGTCATCTGTAAAATTCAGGGAACAATCAGAGGTTTCGACATGGTTATACAGGATTGCCGTAAACAGGTCACTGAACTATATTCGTGATAACAGGAAGAAATTTATTCTGTCAAAAAGGAGCGATAGTTACGAGATGTCTGCCATAGAGAACAAGGCCTCCGGAAGTAGCGCCGATAATGAAATTACTGCCGGCGAACATCGGCATGTTCTGCATCTGGCGTTAAACTCGCTTTCTGATAATCAAAAAACTGCTTTTATTCTGAATAAGTATGAAGATCTGCCATATATTGAAATCTCATCTATTATGGGAGTATCAATATCATCAGTTGAGTCATTGCTGTTCAGGGCTAAAAGGAATTTACAGAAGAGATTGCTTGATTATTATAATAAAAATATGCTTTAAAGCGCAAGTTTTTTAATAAAGAAGTGTCAAACATATAAAGGAAATTATCAAAATGAAATGTAATAATATCCATAATGATCTGATCAGTTATCTCGAAGGCTCCCTGAGCCGGGAGGAGAGTAATGCTGTTGAGAAGCATCTCAATACCTGTGACGAATGCATGAAGTTTTCGGATAAGCTAAGGGTATCATTAGGTTATATTGATATTGAAAAAGAGGTTTCCGTCACTCCGGGTTTTGCAGATATGGTGTTGGCAAAACTTGATAATGAGGTTGATAATGAAGTTGAGGAATTTAGTCTGATAAACAGGATGATGCCGGCTTTGACTGCTGCTGCTGTTGTGTTGTTTGCAGTTTTTGTTGGTAATACCCTTGCTAAACAGTTCTCCGGAGGCGGTGATATGGTTGAACAGGGTTACCATGAAGAGTTTCTTTATGCCAATGAGATTTATCTGGAACCTATTGAGAATTTCTTTTTATTAACAGAAGAAAATTATGAAAAGGATTAATATTTATATAGTTATTATTCTTTTCCTGGCTGTGACCAATATTGCTACTATTGTCTCCTCGGCAAGGATAAATAAAGAAGCTGTCGGACAATCTGAAATACCGGTGGTTGAAATGCAAAGGGAATCAAGGATGGGCTTTTTTGGAGCAGAGATAGGACTTGATGAAAACCAGACAAAAGAGTTTGTAAGGCATAACGGGAGCTATAATATGAAAGCCGGCAACATTACGGATGATCTTACAGTTCTCAGATATCGGATGATAGAAGAGATGATCTCCGCTGATCAGGATAGTGCCAGACTTGACAGTATACTCGAAGAGTTTGGAGATTATCATGTTCAATTGAAAAAAGCAACTATCGAATATTATAACAACCTGAATAGTATATGTGATGCTCGTCAAAAGGTAAGACTGCAGTTTTTATTCAACGATATGCTTGATCCCGACGGTATGATATACGGTATAGGAAGAGGAGGCCAGGGCAGAGGTCGTGCGACAGGGCCCAGAGATGGTCGCAGAACAGGTGGAGGAAGAGGTTACGGAAGACAGCAACAACAATAAACAGTAAACAACTCAATTTCTAATATAAAATTTTTTAATTATGAAGTACAATACAAAAATTCCAGTTTTAGTTGTGGCGCTGATTTTAGCCGCAACAACAATTACAAGTGCACAGTATGGTCGTGGCCGTGCAAATTACAGGATGGCTGCTCCCGGTGATTGTTATAATATTCCCGGTCTGACCGAGGATCAAAAACAAAAGCTTAATACTATCAATGACGCTCATCAGAAGAAGATAGATGGATTAAGGGTGGAGAGATGGGAAGCACCCGATTTCGAAACTGCTAATACCATTAGTGCTAAAATGACAAGCGAACAGACAGAGCATCTTAATACTGTAAAAGCAGTTCTTAATGCAGAGCAGACAGAGTATTTTAATGCCCACGTTGCAAACAGTCCGTTCGGACAAGGCAGAGGCTTTGTTCAGGGTCGTGGTGCAGGTTACGGCAGAGGGTATAACCAGGCCGGGTATGGTCGTGGATATGGATATGGTAACGCAGCTCCCGGTCGTGGCAGGGGAAGAGGATATGCAGCTCCTGGTCGCGGAAGAAATTACCGTTGGTAGAAGAGGCGTTTTTTTATAAGAGTTTTCAGGGGTTTTGGCTATATGCCATAAACCCCTGAAATTTTTTCGTCAGGAGTGAAATCCCTCCACTTATTTCTGATCATATCCAGCAGACGAAATATTTCATCCGGATCAGTAGTGGTTAAAAGCTTAAGCCTTGTCTCTTTAAAATAAGGTAACCCTTTAAAGTAATTAGAGAGGTGCCTCCTTATCTCAAAGATGCCGCGGGGAAGATCTTTAAACCTTAGTGAGCGTTCAAGGTGTAGTTTTGCGAGGTCGACTTTCTCATCAAGAGAGGGTTCCTTAAGTATTTCTCCGGTCTCAAGAAAATGTTTAATGTCCCTGAATATCCAGGGGCGTCCCACACTTGCCCTGCCAATCATTATCCCGTCAACGCCGTAGCGGTTAAACATCTCACGGGCTTTATGAGGGCCATCAATATCCCCGTTACCAATTACAGGGATTACCATCCTCGGATTGTTTTTAACCTCACCAATTAATCTCCAGTCGGCTTTGCCTTTATATATTTGTGTTTTTGTGCGGCCATGAATAGTGATTGCTTTTATTCCAACATCCTGCAAACGTTCAGCAATCTCTACTATGTTTTTACTGCTTTCATCCCATCCCAGTCTTGTTTTAACTGTAACAGGCAGATTTACAGCATCGACAATAGCTTTTGTCATTTCGACCATAAGCGGCACATTACGCATCATCCCTGATCCTGCTCCACGGTTGGCAATTTTTTTAACCGGACAGCCAAAATTAATATCAACCAGTTCAGGGCCGGCCTCCTCTGCTATACGGGAAGCCTTCACCATTGAATCTGTCAGGTGTCCGTATAACTGAATACCGATAGGCCGCTCGTAATCATATAACGATAGTTTTTTAACACTTTTCGCACCTGCCCTGATCAACCCGTCGGATGAGATGAACTCGGTGTACATGAAATCTACTCCAAATTTCTTACATATGCTCCTGAAAGACGGATCTGTTACATCTTCCATGGGTGCAAGAAAAAGTGGATTTTTACCTAATACAATATTTCCTATCCTCACGAGCCTCTTTTAATAATTACATCCTATTGATTAACTTGGGGCAAAATTAATCAAAATGATATATTCCGCAGAATTATTCTCTCTCAATTCACGGAAACCGCAAATACAGTTTATTATAAGCCTTATAGTTATCCTTGTGGTATCGGTTATCCTTCTTTTAATAACCCTTCTTTCGGCAAAGCTAATATTCGGAACAATAGATCCCGGGCAGGGAAGAACCGTTATTACAACGATGGAAAGGGCTTCTCTAAAGTATATGCAGGCATTACAGCATATCTCAATATTTGTTATACCCTCACTGATTATTTCATATTTGATGGACAGGAACTGTTTCACCTATTTAAAAGTCGGCAAGCTTCCCGGAGGGTGGGTTTTTTTATTTGTTGCCCTTATCTCCCTGCTGGTGATTCCTGTAAATAGTGATGCAGCTATTCTCAATTCCAGGCTTTCCCTTCCCGGATGGATGTCGGGAATTGAAAAATGGATTATTTTGAAAGAAGATGAAGCATTCAGGATAACCGGGTGGCTGATCTATACGAAAAGCAATGCAGGATTGGTGTTGAATATTTTTATACTGGCTTTTCTTCCTGCTATTGGGGAGGAGTTTATTTTCAGGGGAATCTTTCAGCAGATTTTTCATAAATGGTTTAAGTCGGGTCATTTGGCAGTTTGGATAACTGCTATAATCTTTAGTACAATTCATTTGCAGTTTTACGGGTTTCTGCCCAGGCTGATATTAGGTTTGTTATTTGGATATTTTTTCTTGTGGAGCGGATCAATATGGTTGTCTGTGCTTGCTCATTTTATTAATAACGCAATACCGGTTATAGTTGCCTTTGTCACGGGATGGGATAATATGAACAAAATTCTTAGTGAATTTACGCACGGATCGGAGTATTCGGTCATAATACCCTTGCTTCTGATATCCCTGCTCTTATTTGCTGTGTGGGATATAACAGGACGGGTTAGTTCCCCTGAGGCTGGGGGAGGGAAATAGCATCTTTAGCAGAATTGTTATTCTCCAGTTCTCCTTTACGAAAAACATATACCAGTCCGTACTTCTCGGCTTCAAACCGCTTTTTCTCTTCTGTCAGATTAGAGTAGGTCGACTCAACCTCGTTCCATACATTAACTATAATATTATCTGCCTCTTTGCGCATCACAGCAATCTTAGATGAGTAATCGGCTGTTCTCTTATGGAGTGTCTTTTGATATTGCCATGCATCAAGAAATTTCTCGTAATGAACTTTTACAACAGCAATGGTGGGATTTGTTATAGATGTTCTGCCTGCTCTTTGCCTCTTGATTTCACCTTCAACAAGTTTCTTCCCCCATTCAATAATATCTCTCTCCGACAAGAGTGACGGATTATGCGACTGCCCGTTGACCAATCCGTAATAACCGGGAGTGTCGGGTCGCAGATCACCTCTCTGAACCGCCAGGTTCATTACCTTTATAAAGTGATTAATGTATATTTTTGATTTCTTAATTATCTCCTGGTACTCCTTATTGCTATTTACCTGGTTCGACATCGATTGTCTTTGCATCTGGTAAATGTTCTCAAAAAGCGGTAGAAATGCCTGTAATTTTACAAATGATTTTGAGGTGTACGCCAGCTTGAAAGGAGGCAGCTTTCTACCTATTGTAAGGGCTTCTCGCATGGCGCGTATCCTGGCTGCATCAGTATTGGGTAGACGACGATAAGGCATAAAAACCGGAGGTGATGTTAATAACTTGTTAACAGTAAGTGCGAATATAGTAAATTGAAATTAAAAAACAATACTATTCGCCGGTGATATTCAATTAGTTTCGAAAAAAGTATGAATTTAACATCTGCTGTTAATAATCTTGTTAATATTGATTACCGGGAAATCTGATTTTTGATGTTGTAGAAGATCATTTTGCAGATGCTTTAAATAGATGTATTTTTATTGTTCCAGGAACAGAGTATTCAACTAATATATTTTATGATGTTTAAACAAGAGGTATATATAAACAGAAGGAACAGGCTGAAAAGTTCATTATCGGGTGGAATTGCGCTTTTCCCTGGAAATGTTGATTCACCAATGAATTATCCGGCTAACACTTTTCATTTCAGGCAGGATAGTGATTTTTTATATTTTTTCGGACTTGATCTGCAAGGGCTCACCGGTGTGATGGATATTGATTCGGGCGAGGATTATATTTTTGGAAATGATATTAACGTGGATGATATTATCTGGATGGGTCCGCAGCCATCTGTTTCCGATCTTGCATTAAAGGCAGGAGTTAAAAACACAAAACCGCTCCCAGATCTGGATAATATGATTGGAGAAGCTGTTAAAAGCGGACGACCTGTTCACTTCCTGCCTCCCTACAGGGGTGAGAACAAAATGAACCTGGGTGCTTTGCTCAGAGAGAATCCATGCCAGATGAAATCAAAGGCATCTGAAGACCTGATTAAGGCGGTTATTGCTATGAGATCTGTTAAGGAACAGGTCGAAATAGAAGAGATCGAAAAAGCTGTTGATATAGCTTATGACATGCATACAACAGCGATGCGCATGTGTAAACCAGGGATAAGCGAACAGGAGATTTTTGGCGCAATGGAGGGGATTGCCTATGCAAAAGGGAAGGGGCCATCATTTCCAATAATACTAAGTATAAACGGACAAACGCTTCATAACCATGCTCATAATAATATACTGAGGGAGGGAAGAATGCTGGTTGCTGATGCCGGAGCTGAGACCAATATGAGTTATGCCTCCGACATTACACGTACAACTCCTGTAGGAGGTAAATTTAACAGGAGGCAGAAAGATATTTACGAAATAGTCCTTAAGGCAAATGTAGATGCGATTAATGCTGCGGGTCCGGGAATGTCGAATCGCGATCTTCACCTTATGGCTTGCAAGGTTATTGCTACCGGGCTTACAGATCTTGGCCTGATGAGGGGTAATCCTGATGATGCTGTTGCTGCAGGGGCTCATGCTCTGTTTATGCCTCACGGACTCGGACATATGATGGGGCTTGATGTCCATGATATGGAAGGATTGGGAGAAAATTTTGTAGGGTATAATGATGAGGTGAAAAGGAGTGATCAGTTCGGACTGGCATATCTGAGGTTTGCATTGCCATATAAGTCAGGGCATGTGTTCACAATTGAGCCTGGTTGTTACTTTATTCCTGAACTGATAGATAAATGGAAGGCAGAAAAGATCAATACCGGGTTTATCAACTTTGACAAGGTTGATGAGTATCGTGATTTTGGAGGTATACGCATAGAAGATGACCTGCTTATAACTGATAGTGGTCATCAGCTTCTCGGCAAACCAATTCCAAAGACTGTAGCTGAG
>JAUVKT010000095.1 GCA_030596125.1 Bacteroidales bacterium
TTAGGTTAGAAAAACGGTTAAGATAGTTTTGTTACATTCTAAACAAATTTAGTAAAAAAAAAATTATTCTAATAAAAAATCGAAGATGTGGTAAACAATGGAGTAAAGAGTAGGGAGTAAGGAGTAAAGAGAAAAAGAAAAAGTTGAAGCTTAGTGAGGGGACAAAAGGGAACTTCCTACTACCTACTATTTACTATTCCGGCTTATTATTCTCTTCAGAAGTTATTGGATCTTCTTTGGAACCGTCATCATCGCTACCCGGCTCAAGCATATCCAGTGATTGAAGGATATTATACCAATTTAAGAGCTTTTTTATATCGGAAACATAGACCCTGTCCCTATCATATTCAGGCAAGATCTTCTCAAAGTACTCTTTTAGCTTAACGGATGAGGATTTGTGGTTAATAGCCTCTCCTCCATTCTCTTTTTCATGGATTATATCAAATACTTTACCCATAGGCATATCCTCATCATCAGTAAAGATTGCTATATCCTCTAATGAACTTACTTTTGCAGTACCATGAGCAGAACTTCTCTTCTTTGTTTCAAGATGCTCAACTACAATTGAGTTTTTACCCTGGGCTATAAATTTGAACAGACCGCTCTCCCCTGAAATTGCCAAAATATCCTTAATTTTCATATGTTAAATGTTAAATAATATTTCTCTCTTTTTTAATATTCTCGTAAGCTTCATTAACTTTCTTAAACTTTTCATTAGCAACAACCCTGAAATCCTCTCCCAGATGACTCACTGTATCTGGATGATATTTACGTGCCATTCTCCTGTAAGCCTTCTTCACTTCGCCATCGGTTGCAGAGGGGTCTGTTTCAAGTATCTTGTAGGCTGAATCAGTAGACGGAATAAACATATTCTTAATAGAATCAATATCTTTTTTAGAAATATTTAGATTCCTGGCAATAGATTCAATAACACTTATCTCCCCGGGATAGAATCTTTTGTCTGCAGCAGATACTCCAAAAAGCATATGGAGCAATTGCAGTCTGGATGAATATTCCATACTGCGGCTTATCTGTCTGCAAACATCTGCTATCGGGATGTCCTGTTTCAACATATCCCTTAACATATGAATTGCCTCTTTAGCAGTCTCCTCTCCAAACTGGTTTCTGAAGAATGCCTTCACATAATCAAGCTCCGACTTAACAACCTTCCCATCAGCCTTCATAACAGCTGAAACAAGTACAAGCAAGCTCATCGAGAAATCACCAGCGGTTGTCCGGTATGTTCTTCCACGATATAAGGTCTCAGCAGAACTATCTGCAGGTCTGTCAAATACCGATCCGACAAAATAACCGAAAAGAGCCCCCAGCGGTCCGCCAAGAAACCAACCTAATCCACCCCCTATCCATTTAGCATATTTCCCCATTATTCTTGCATATTTATTAGATCCGTTACAGCATAATGAATATTTAAAATCTGCGGAATTATCATACTGTCATCAGCATTATTCACAATATAATCTGATCTCCTTATCATTTCACTTTCAGAAATTTGATTTCTTATCCTGTCTGCAACCTGTTCCCTGGTAAGATTATTTCTTTCAATCACTCTAAGTATTCTCTCCTCAACAGGTGCCATAACAGCAACCACTTTATCAACATTTTCATTTGCTCCGCTTTCAAAAAGAATAGCTGCCTCAAGAGAAACATAATCGGCTTCCTGCTCTTCTGACCATGTTAAAAAAGCATTAATAACAAAAGGATGGACAAGAGCATTTACCTTGCTAAGCAAATCTACATCGTTAAAAATAAGCTGCGCAAGATGTAACCGGTCAAGCACCCCGTGATTATAAACATTGAAACCAATCAGCTTATTAAGTTCATATTTCAGATTTTCGTTTGAATCCATAATTTCCCGCGCCATATCATCAGCAGAAAAAACAGGAATTCCAAGTACTTCAAACCCTTTACTGACAGTTGATTTACCACTTCCTATGCCTCCGGTTATACCAAGTCTGAAATTCATTTCTTCTCGATTAAATATTCTACAACCTGGGGATTATATCTTACCTGACTGGCAAAATCAGGAAAGTTGATTAGTTCAACCCTGAGCTTATTGGTCACTCTGAAGTCAACATTACCAAGATCAACGACAGCATCGAAAGGTGCATCCAGCACCTTGTTGTAATCACTTAATGCCACGATACACTGAACACTTATCCTGTCGGGGAAAAGTCTGATCATGGCAGTGTCTGGCTCATTGAGGATCGTAATCGGAATTTCCTTCACAACTTCGGTGCACTGTTCAACAGGAATAGTAACTTCTACTTTTTTTTCTGAAAGACCTGTTTTGGGCACTACCTCCAGGGCAAGGTTTTTAACACTGGTTTGATTTAGCTGTTCGAATTTGAAAAACTTTGTTTTTACATCATAGATCGTATCAAGCATACTCCTTGGCCCGGATATTGTAACCGAATCAGGCACACAGCTAATATCTCCGTGAATAAGAAATTGTCTCTGTGTATTTACATCAATATCAACAACAACCGGAACAGATTTGAAATCAATATAGTCGAATTCAAAGAATATTGTATCGGGATGAACATATGAAATCTCAAAATCAGCCCTGATCTGCCTGCTAAAACTTTCACGAAGACGATATGTTAACAGGTAGAACCTGTAAATATCATCATCCCGGGTAACTTCATGGCTTACCTTTTCGATATCGATTAGCAGTGGAGTTTTTCCTCCGCCAAGCTTTTTCTTCAGGATAGAATATCCGGCGCCATTTATGGTAAGCTTAAGGTGATCTGGCAATTCATTCACCAGGACCCTTTCCTTAGGAAAATTTATATACCGCACCGGGTAATCTGTTTTTCCGGAAATATCTTTACTCAGGGCATTCAGAAACCAGAAGACAAAAGACAATAAAAGAAAAAATGAAAAGACTGCTACCTCTCTTGTAACCAGCCTTTTTTTATACCCACTAATTCTTTGGGTCAGATTTTCTTTAAGTTTTATCGGGCTCATATTTTGATCCCAGCTTTAGCTACCTCTTTTGCTGAATGTCTGAAGAATCTTTTAAAACAGCACTTTTGTCAATTTTAAGAAGAACCCCATCAGCAACATCAACAGTTAGTGTACTATCCTTAACATCTGTAATCTTTCCATAGATTCCTCCTGTTGTAATGATTTTATCACCTTTCTTCAGTTCACTCCTGTACGTAGTTAATTCCTTCTGTTTCCTGACCTGTGGTCTGATCATAAAGAAATAGAAAACTACAAATACCAGTATTAATGGAAGAAATGTTACAAGGGGATTCTGACCTTCCGTTGGAGGTCCCATTAAAAATAAAAAAGCAAAATTGTTCATTATAAATAATTAATAATTGGTTACTATTTCAGCATAAAAATGTTTAACTCTTTTTAAATCCTGGTTCTCCTATTAATCCGCGACCACTTTTCTTAAACATAGATTTATCGCGCATTTCCCGGATAATTTTATCGAGAATTCCATTTACAAATGTACTACTTTTAGCTGTACAGTAATACTTTGCTATCTCAATATATTCATTAAGTGTAACTTTCACAGGTATCTCCGGAAATTCTACTATTTCTGTAATAGCCAGTTGCATTACATGAGTATCCATCAGGGCAACACGTTCAATCTCCCAATTTGTAGTGTTTTGGTCAATTAAATCTAAATATTTTTCAGAATTCATAACAGCTTTACGAAGCAATAATTTTGCAAACATCTCATCTTCAGATGTTTTAAACATGTCCAATAAAGGATGAAGAGGTCCGGAGTCTTGTTTTATTCCCCTAATGGTCTTTTCAATCATCATGGTAACGAAGTCGATGTCGTCGTTCCAGTAAATAGAGATCTCTTCAAGAGAATTGTGTACCTCTTCGGACGTGCGAATAAATTCTGTAAAAAACCTGGACAAAAATTTTCTGCTCCTTTTATATCCGGTATCTTCCGATTTCATATAGTCCTGATAAGGCTCCCAATTCACTAGTTCGTTAAATAACTTTCCTGGAATATCGTGCAAAACAGACCACGAAAATTTAGATTTTAACATAAACTTTCTTAAAGCTTCATTCATTTCGATTTGAGAGATCACCGGGTTATCAACAAAACGCCGGTTGGGATATAGATCTTCATGCGAAGGAATCTTTTTCTGCATTGCTGTTTCGATCTTTCCAGAAGCGATATCAACCACCTCAAGCACCAACTGCAAAAGATAGTGGTAAAGATCATATGTCTCATTTATAGCGAGAAATAACTCTTTCTCAGCATCATCAAGGTTATCACCTTTCTTCCTGTTAAAAGCATACAGGATAAGTAATGCCTTAATTCGTAATAATCTTCTGCTTATCATTAATAAAAAATCCCCTGTTTCTGTGCAAAAATACTCTTTTTATCAGTTAGACAAAACGACTTCCTGAAAAAGCCTGAAAAAGGGGACATATTTTGAATAAACAAAATAATTATTACATTTGACAATGCTATAATATTCCCATAACTAAACGGAACTTTATGAAGGAAGAGAAAGGTGAAAAACCGAATGAAGTTAATGAGACGGAGACAATAAGCAATCGAGGCCGGGAAGAGGTTTATTCTAAAGTTGTAAGGGCAGGAAACAGAACTTACTTCTTTGATGTAAAAGCTACCAGAAAAGAAGATCTCTACCTCACTATCACAGAAAGTAAAAAGAAGTTTAACAAAGATGGCAAGTTCTTTTTCGAGAAACATAAAATCTTCCTTTATAAAGAAGATTTTGACAAATTTGTCGATGGTATTGAAGATGTAATAGGCTTTATTAAAAAAGAACTTTCGGGAGAACAGGCAACTCCTGTAGCTGATAATACCGGTGAAGAGACCAATTCAGAATCGGTTGATGAGTTCGTTAATGTGGATTTTGAAGACCTTGGGAAAAAATAATTTATTAGTATATTAATTATTACATGCCTGTACACTTTCACAGGCATTTTTTATCTTTTGCACTTATATGACACTAGATTATATTCTTCTTACACTTGCTATTCTCCTGATTATTATTGGTATAATAGGCTGTCTTGTGCCTGTATTGCCAGGACCACCTATTAGTTATGGAGGTATTATTGTCTTGCATTTTACAGAATTTGCTCAGTTTTCTGACAGGTTGCTTATTATCCTTGCAGGCATTGCTCTTATTGTCACAATCCTCGATTATATTGTTCCGATCTGGGGTACCAGAAAATTTGGCGGCTCAAAATATGGGGCGAGGGGAGCAACTGTTGGTCTGATAATCGGTCTCTTCTTTGGCCCTCCGGGCATTATTCTCGGGCCATTTATTGGTGCCGTGATTGGTGAAATGATGTTCAAAGATGATCTCAAATATGCACTTAAAGCCGGCTTTGGAAGCCTCCTTGGATTCCTTACCGGTATCGGACTGAAACTTGCTGCCTCATTTACGATTACATTCTACTTCATCAAAGGATTTTTTTAAAGGGAACCTGAAACCCGCAACCTGAAACCTGGAACCTGCCTGCCCCCCCTACCCCAGAGTTGCTACCATTACTGCCTTTATAGTATGCATTCTGTTCTCTGCTTCATCAAATACTATTGAGTGTTCTGACTCAAAAACATCTTCGGTAACTTCCATACCATCAAGACCAAACTTCCGGTAGATATCCTCACCAACTTTAGTCTCACGGTTATGGAACGAAGGCAGACAGTGCAGGAATTTCACCTTCGGATTGCCTGTTAGCTTTATAGTATCCATATTCACCTGAAAAGGCTTCAATAGTTTTATTCTCTCTTCCCATACTGAATCGGGTTCTCCCATTGAAACCCATACATCTGTATAGAGGAAGTCAACTCCCTTTACAGCTTCAGCCACATCCTCTGTAATAGTTATTTTTGCACCTGTTTCTTCAGCAATCTCACGGCACTGCACAACAAGTTCTTCTGATGGCTGGACCTCCCTGGGAGCCGCTGCCCTGAAATCCATACCCATTTTGGCTGCACCAACGAGAAGTGAATTGGCCATATTGTTTCTTGCATCGCCAAGGTAACAGAAACTGATCTTGTTAATCGGTTTATCTGAATGTTCCATCATAGTCATAAAATCTGCCAGTATCTGGGTAGGATGAAACTCATTGGTTAATCCGTTCCATACGGGAACCCCTGAAAAAGCAGAGAGTTCTTCTACGGTTGTCTGCGCAAATCCCCTGTATTCAATACCATCATACATTCTGCCCAGCACCCTTGCAGTGTCTTTCATCGACTCCTTTTGTCCAATCTGGGATCCGGCCGGTCCAAGATATGATACATGTGCCCCCTGGTCAAGAGCAGCAACCTCAAAAGCGCACCTGGTACGTGTTGAAGCTTTTTCAAAAATAAGAGCAATATTTTTCCCTTTCAATTTTTGTTGCTCCGTGCCAGCATATTTTGCATTTTTAAGATCAACTGAAAGATCCAGTAGAAACTTTATTTCCTTCGGATCAAAATCGAGAAGTTTCAAAAAACTCCGGTTTCGTAAATTATAAGCCATCCTTTTCCTTTTTATTAATCAATTCATTATTATCTATTTCTCTCCTCCCAACTTTAGGCACTTCTAACTTTAGTCACTTTAGTCACTTCTAACTTTTAACTTCTTCCCAACTTTAGTCACTTTTAACTTTAGTCACTTCTTCACAACTTCCCCATTCAGAATAACTGTATCTATCAGATCACTACCATATGAATATGCAAAAAACTGATATGACGACATCTCCTTCGTTATAAAAACATTACCTGCCTTACCTTTCGTAATTGAACCGTGTGTGTCAGACAGACCCATCGCGTATGCGCCGTTAAGAGTAACCGCATGAATTACCTCTTCCGGCAACATTCTGAGTCTTATTGATGCGAGTGACATCACCAGTTTCATATTTCCGGAGGGTGATGATCCCGGATTATAATCTGACGCCAGGGCAACCGGTAATCCTGACTCAATCATCCTCCTTGCGGGAGGGTCGGTCATTCCCAGAAAGAATGCTGCACCGGGAAGCAGTGTTGGCATCGTTTCAGAGTTCAGGAGAATCCTTATCTCATCGTCACCTGTAAACTCCAGGTGATCAACGGAGAGAGCATCATACTTAACACCTGTCTGAATACCTCCGGAATAATCCAACTCGTTGGCATGTATCTTTGGTCTCATCCCATGTTTAATACCTGCCATCAATATTCTTTCTGTTTCATCAACAGTAAAAAACCCTTTATCACAAAATACATCTATATAATCGGCCAGCTCCTCAGCAGCAACCGCCGGAATCATTTCATTAATTATCAGATCGACATAAGCTGTTTGCCTGTTTTTGTATTCGGCAGGTACCGAATGTGCACCGAGAAATGTAGATTTAACAGCCAGAGGTGCAGTTTCCTGTATCCTCTTAATAACCCGCAGCATTTTTAGTTCAGCTTCAGTTGAAAGTCCGTAACCACTTTTTATCTCCACAGCTCCTGTTCCAAGAGAGATAATCTCATAAATTCTATGCATCGACTGATTATAAAGATCCTCTTCGGGCATCTCCTGAAGCAGCTTAGCTGAATTCAGAATCCCTCCTCCTCTTTTAGCTATCTCCTCGTATGACAATCCCCTGATCTTGTCATTATACTCAATCTCCCTGCTGCCGGCATAAACTATATGTGTATGTGAATCGCAAAATGAAGGGAACACAAATTTACCGGTGGCATCAATCACCTCTGCCCCACTGATATCCGGCCGTGAATCCATCCTGCCATAAGAATCGATCAAACCGTCCTTAATGTAAAGCCATGCATCTGAAATTACACTCAGGTCCGACATATTCTTACCTGCAACATAAGATCCATGCTTCTCCCCGACCTGGATAAGACCTTTAATATTATCAATTATCAATGACATTTACAGAGCTTTTTACAAAGCAACTAAGGTATAATTATTTTTTCTTATTTTTAGACATTACTAACCTAAGAATCTCACAAAATGAAAAGACTTCCAGCCTTTATTATTATTATTTCTCTAACATTTTCTGCAATAGCTCAGGAAGAGAATATTAAAACCGGATGGAACTTCGGTGCCCTGCCAGCAGTTTCTTATAACACTGACCTTGGATTTCAATACGGAGCCTTTATGAATCTTTATCATTACGGCGATGGAGCAAATTATCCGGCCTATAACCACTCTTTATACTTTGAGGTTTCAATGTACACAAAGGGTAGCAGCACTTACAGGTTTATGTATGATTCTGATGTGCTTATACCGGGTATCAGTCTCACAACGGATCTCAGTTATCTTACCGACCAGGCATT
>JAUVKT010000123.1 GCA_030596125.1 Bacteroidales bacterium
CCAAGTGCAAACATAAAAAATGCCATTCCTAAAGCGCCAATGATCTGTAATGGTTTACGTCCAAACCTGTCAACAGTCATTATGGCAATAACTGTGAAAGTCAGATTAACAGCACCTACAATGATGGTTTGAAGAAGAGCAGTATCTGTACCGGCCCCCATGTTTTTAAAGATCTCAGGTGCATAATACAAGACAACATTGATTCCGACAAACTGCTGAAATACAGACAATAATATTCCGATAGTAATAATTAAAACTCCAAATGATAACAGCTTTCCTGATTTTTGGACTATCGTGTTTTTTATCTCTTCAAGTATCTCATTACCTTTTTCAAAGCCATTGATCCTGTATAATATCTTTTTTGCTAATTCGGGTTTGTCTCTTAAAACCAGGTATCGGGGTGTTTCAGGAACAAACATCAGAAAGAACAGTAACAATGAAGCAGGGATTAATTCTGAAGCAAACATCCATCTCCATCCTACTGTGTGAAGCCATGAATCATCACCGTTTAAGGCAATAAAATAATTTACAAAGTAAACAACCAGCATTCCTAATATAATGGCAAACTGGTTCCATGATACAAGCCTCCCCCTGATTGCATGAGGAGCAATTTCAGAAATGTACATCGGAGAGAGCATGGATGCCAGCCCAACACCAATACCTCCGATAATACGATAAATAATAAAATGATAAATAAAAGTATGATCGCCTTGTCCAACCGGTTTAAAAAACAGCTCTGGCATTGCAGATCCAATAGCGGAAATCAGAAAAAGGAAGGCTGCAACCTTAAGTCCGTTTCTCCTTCCGATTTTCAGACTTATCCATCCTCCTGATAATCCCCCGATTATGCAACCAATTAACGCACTGGAAACAAGTCCGCCCAACCTTGAATTCGCTTCTAATTCTGAAAAGCCAAAAGGATCTATAAAATATTTCTCAAGCGATCCGACTGTGCCGGAAATAACTGCTGTATCATATCCGAACAACAATCCGCCCAATGTTGCAACAATTGTTATCCCAATAATATACGATGTACTACCCTTGTTTTGTTTGATCATATTCTTATTATTATTCTTATTTAACGACCTGATCTTTTATCTGATTTTTCCCGCTCTTATCAGGGAATGGTGGTATAGGGGTGATTTTCTCTTTCCAGTTTTTGATATCTTCAAGTATCACCTCAATAGCCTTGTCAAGCTGGTAATCTTCTCCCTTATACAGTTTTGCAGGGTCGTTCTCAACAATTATATCGGGTGTGATACCCTCTCCTTCAATAATAAACCTGCTGCCATCCTTGTCATACGGGCCGAATGAGGGTGTAATCAGAGAGCCTCCGTCAATTAATGGGCGTGCTCCGCTGTATCCCACTACACCGCCCCACGACCTGGTGCCGATTGTTTTTCCAAGCTCCAGTTGCTGGAAACGGTAGGGGAACAGATCTCCGTCTGATGCCGAGTATTTATCAAGCAGGGTGATTTTCGGACCAAGGTGCATTCCTCCCGGACTGGTAGATCCCTCTTTTTGTCCGGTCGAATAGTTCAGGTATGTAAGTCTTCGCATTAACCTTTCAATAATCATTGGAGAGACATTACCTCCGCCGTTACCTCTTACATCAATAATAAGTCCTTTCTTATTCAACTGGGGAAAGAAGTGTTTTACAAACTCATTTAGTCCGCCTGCCCCCATATCGGGGATATGAATATAGCCAACCTGGTTGTTGGTCTTTTTATCAATATATTTAATATTATTCTGTACCCAGTTATAGTAGTAGAGATTAGATTCGTCTGCAACCGGCTTAACGAGTGTTGTACGGCTGCCATCTGCTGAAGGTTTACTGTTTACCGTTAGCTGAACTTCCGTGTTGGCCTGTCCAACAAGCATAGAATAGATATCTTTTACATTCTTTGTTGATCTGCCGTTTACGGCAACTATATAATCGCCCTCGTTTACATTCACACCAATATCCTTAAGGGGCGATCTGAGGGTATTGCTCCAGTTGGCGCCGTCGAGTATCTTTATAATTCTGAAATACCCTGAGCCATCTTTTTCCAGTCTGGCTCCTAACAGTCCCATCGGTATTCTTTCAGGCATCGGTCTTTCACCATTATTAACATAGGCATGACCGACATTCAGTTCCCCAACCATCTCACCGATAATATACGACAGGTCGGAGCGATGTGAAACATATGGCACCAGTACGCCATATTTTTCCCGCATAGCATTCCAGTCCACTCCATGCATATTTGGTGCATAGAAGAAATCACGCATATGTCTCCAGCTTTCGTCAAAGATCTGTGCCCACTCCTTTTTGATGTTCACCTTAACCTTCATGCCGGAGAGGTTCATTGCCTTTTTAATCTTTACCGGACCGGATGGGAGATCTATTACCTCATATTTGCCACTTATCTTTACCAGCATCTTTTTCCCGTTTGATGAGATAGTGTATGATATACCGGATCCCAGTTCAGTCTCCTTTTTCTTTTTTAGATCGTACACTTTAGTCTTTGTCCCTTTTGAACCTGTTGATCTTACACTGAAGTATATCTTATTATCAACTTCTACCACACCGAAATAGTTTGCGGGAGGTACAGGCAGGGATATGATACGGTCGCCTATTCCATCTGTATCGACTACAATATCTGTCTTATCGTCCTTCTTTTTTTTCTTTTTCTCTTTTTCAGGGGCAGCTTCTTCATCAACATCTGGTTTCACCTCATCATTTTCCAGGGCAAATGGTGATTTAGTGGCTTTGGCCAGTGTAACCATGTATATTTTACTCATATCAACATAGGAATGGTTCCACTCTGTATTGCTGTAGGTCGGATTAAAATCTCTGGCGGAGGAGAAGATAAGGTATTTCCCATCTGAGCTGAAGCTGGGATTAAAGGAGTTATACCAGCCATTGGTTACATCATAATTTCTTTTCGACTCAACATTATAGAGCCGTACTCTTGAGAAATCTTTTTCAGGTTTGGTATAGGTGATCCATTTACTGTCTGGCGACCAGTTATATCCGAAATAGGGCGAACGGTCACTCTGCACTACAAGAGTCACCTTTTTTGTCTCAATATCAACATAGCTGAGCTTCATCTTTTTATCGTTAAAGAGAATCTTTTTGCTGTCGGGAGACCATTCATAACCGAAGATATAAGTGTTGCTGTTTCTTGTAAGCTGTACAGGTGGCTCGCTGCCATCATGCTTAACCATATACAGTTCAAATTCGCCTGTCTGGTCAGAGATATATGCAATATATTTCCCATCGGGAGAGAAGTCTGCATTATGTTCATGTACTCCTGATGTGGCTGTGAGGTTACGTGTTATACCATTTTTAGCAGGTACGGAATAAATATCACCCCTGGCACTGAACACAACCCTCTCGCCGTTAGGTGACAGATCACTGTTGCGTATCTTCTTGCCGGCATCCTTTATCTCATCACGGGCATAGATCTGGTCATCGGCGATCATAACAGGGATCTTGGCGCTTTGGCCTGTGCCGACATCGAATTTATATAGATATCCGCCATTTTCAAATACAATATGGTCTTTTGAGAAGGAGGGGAACTTAATATCATAATCAGTGAAACCGGTCACTTTTGTTGTCTCTTTACTATTAAGGTCATAGGCGAAGAGATTCATTGTACGGTCGCGGTCCGAAAGAAAGAATATCTTATTATCGATCCACATTGGTATTATCTCCTGTGATGTGGTATTGCTTATCTGTTCGATCTCACCGGTATTGTAATCATAAATACGGATATCGTCGGCCATCCCTCCCTGGTAATATTTCCATGTTCTGAATTCACGAAAAACCCAGTTAAAGGCAAGTTTGGTTCCATCAGGTGAGTAGGAGCAGAATCCACCATCGGTAAGGGGTATTTCACGTGGTAACCCTCCCTCTTTTGATATAAGGAAAAGCTGTCCCCTGAACGAGTTAAAAGACTGTTTTCTAGACCTGAAAATAATATCTTTTCCGTCCGGAGTCCATCCGATAACCAGGTTATTGGGACCCATACGGTCTCCGATATCATCGCGGCCCAAGGTGGCTGTATAGGTTAATCTTACAGGTAAGCCACCTTCGGCAGGTATAATAAACACTTCGGTGTTACCATCATACTGACCTGTAAAAGCAATCTGTTTCCCATCGGGAGAGAATCGTGGAAACATTTCGAAACCGTTGTGGGTAGTTAGTTTGCGTGCCATACCACCATCGGCATCTACACTGTACAGATCGCCGCCATATGTGAATACGACCTGGCCCTTATTAATAGTAGGGAATCTTAACAGGCGGGCCTCATTCTGTGCATAGGTAAACGAATAACACAACAGACCTATAATGAACAGGGTAAGAAATCTCTTTTTCATAATTACTATTATATAATGATTTAAACGATATCAAAAGTAGTAAAACTTCTAAAAGAAAAAGTGTAAATTTAACAGTATCTAATTAAGAGAAGCTTACAGTAAGGCAAATCGAAAAAATTTCTATTTTCTAAAAATACAGATATGAAAGCAACAAAAGCAGTCGTACTAGCATTAATAGTAATATCTTCAATAAAAATGCAGGCTCAGGACTATAAGGCCTCCCTGTTTGGGATACAGTCAAATGGTACCACATTAAACACAACCTCCATTCAAAAGGGCATTGATTATATTCATGAAAATGGGGGAGGGAGACTGGTATTTTATGTTGGACGTTATCTTACCGGAACCATCCACCTGAAATCGAATGTAACAATACATTTAGAGGAGGGTGCAATACTGGTCGGTTCGCTTAATCCATTCGATTACGAAAAAATGAGCAACTGGACCGCGCTTATTTTTGCACACGGCCAGGAAAATATCGGGATAACCGGCAAGGGGGTGATAGACGGGCAGGGTTACCAGGTGGCCAATAATATTCTCTCGATGGTGCACAAAGGTGTTATCAAAGATCCCGGGGGATTAAAATACGACCGGCCGCGTGAAACAATACGTCCACAGAATATCTATTTTAAGGGATGTAAAAATATCACGATACAGGGTATCATCCTGAAAGATCCGGGAAGCTGGAACCAGCAATATGACCAATGCACCAACCTTCTTGTTGAGGGAATAATAGTGGATAGTAAATCCTACTGGAATAATGATGGAGTAGATATTGTTGATTGTGACAGTGTTGTGGTGAGAAATTGCTATTTTGATGCTGCTGATGACGGCATTTGCTTAAAATCGCATAGTGCAGATTTTATTTGCCAGAATGTATATATTTATAACAATACCATACGTACCAGCGCTAATGGTATCAAATTCGGCACAGTTTCGAGAGGAGGATTCAGAAATATAAAAATCATTAATAACACTGTGTTTGACACCTACCGTTCGGCAATAACTTTTGCAGCTGTGGATGGGGGTTTTATTGAAGATATTGTTGTTGACAGTTTAAGATCAATAAATACCGGGAATGTGATTTTTTTGCGAATTGGTGAACGTCAGAAAGGGCTAAAGGGGAGAATGAATAATATCAGCATCTCCAATGTGTATGCTGAGGTTCCCCTGATAAAAGCTGATGCCGGGTATAACTATGAAGGTCCTGTTGAAGACCTTCCCCGTAATGTTTCGCCTGCTGCCATTGTTGGTATGCCCGACGTTTCGATTACTAATGTTACTCTGAAAAATATTGAAATTCATTATCCCGGAGGGGGAAATCCTGAGTATGCCAGGATTGGACTGGATGAGTTGGATAAAGTTCCGGAGATGCCGGATAGATATCCTGAATTTTCAATGTTTAAAGAGCTGCCGGCCTGGGGATTTTATATCCGCCATGCAAAAGGTATTAGCTTTGAAAATGTCAGTCTGATATGTGAAAAGGAAGACTACAGAACGGCAATTGTTCTGGACGATGTACATGGGGCAACATTCAAATCGCTTAAGGTTGAAGAGCCTGGCAAAAAGAAAGATGCTGTTTATTCCTGCAGATCGACAAAAGTGGAATGGTAAAAGTATGAAGCGAAGACAATTTATTTCCCGGGGGGTGTTATTGACAGGAGGAGGTATTGTAGTAAACAGAGTCCCGCTTCTTGCCAACACACTGTT
>JAUVKT010000164.1 GCA_030596125.1 Bacteroidales bacterium
CCTTTCGCCTTATGCCTTATGCCTTTCCTTTCCTTCCCTTGCCTTCTCACCAAGATAGCCACCATGATGTCTTCTGGCATAATCACCGGCTGAAAAACCTATCTTTTCCTCTAGCAATACAACAAGTGTATCACCTATTACATTCATAACAGTTGTAGAAGTTGTTGGTGTTAGTCCTAATATACAAACTTCATCAGGGTTGCCGGTTTCAAGAATATGATCGGCTCTCCGGGCAAGTTCACTATCGGAATTTCCGGTAATTACAACTACCGGAATATTTGAATAAATGTTTTGTACGAGATTAAGAAGTTCAATTAACTCCCTGGTTTTACCAGAGTTTGATATCGCAAGGAGCAGATCATTTTCCTGCAGAATACCAAGATCCCCATGCTGAGCCTCGCTTGGATGAAGAAAAACAGAGGGTGTTCCGGTAGAACTTAGTGTTGTGGCAATATTGAGAGCAATCTGACCGGCTTTACCCATTCCGCTTGTAATCACTTTCCCTTTCTTTACATGAACGTGGTAGTAGATTAAATCAATAATTTTCCGGTATTCGCCGGTCACAGGGATATTATTTATTGCTTCTGCCTCTTTTCTAAATATGTTACGCACATTTTCCATAAATGAAATTCTTAATTAAATGCAAATTTAGGAAAAAAGTGTGTTATATGGAATATATAAACTCATGTAGGTTTTTAATGTTATTTTTGTAATAAGAACCGATCGAAACGATTCATCGCAACGCAATGTATAAATACGCCACATCTATTGGTCTCGACATAGGCCGTTCAACAATAAGAACAGCACTGGTAAGATACGACAATAAACTGATAGAAAGTTTTAACTTTCCTTACGACAGGATACTTACAAGGGAGATTCTTTTAAAAAATATCCTCGAATCAATTTCGATTACCAGGGAAAAAGCAAAGGAGCATAACATAAATCCGATCTGTATCGGTATTGCAGCCAAGGGATTTATTGATTTTGTTAATGGTGTTGTAACAGGTCCTGATCAGGGTGTTGATGGATGGACAGATGTCCCGTTAAGTAATATAATTACCAAAGCAACCGGATTACCAACTTATGTCGACAACGATGCAAATCTTATGGCCATTGCTGAACTTGCCTGCGGAGTCGGTACGGGGTTCACAAATATTATTTATGTAGCCCTTCGTAGCGGTATCGGCGGAGCAATAATTATTGATGGGAAACTCTATCGTGGTGCAAATAATGCCGGTGGTGAAATAGGTCAGATCAGTATAGACCTGAATGGACCGGCCAGCCGAACCGGGATAAAAGGTTCTCTGGAATATTTTGCATCGTCTGAATCGCTTGTTCAAAGGTATATTACACTGAGTGGAAAAGAGAATGGAAGAGATAAAAAAAGGGGCCAGGATATGAGGGCCAGGGAAGTCTTTTATCTTAGTTACGAGGGGGATAATGATGCAGTTCAGGCAGTATCCGAAAATGCTTCTTATGTTGGAGCAGGACTCGCTAATCTTATAGGTATATTTTCTCCACAGATAATTATACTTGGAGGAGGTATGTCACTAGCCAGGAATATATATATCGATAAGATAAGGGAAAAGGCTTATGAAAACTCCCTTGAGCAATGTCATAAAGATGTGAAGATAGTACGTGCCTCCCTGGGAAATACTGCATCACTTCATGGTGCCTCAATATTCGCCCTTACACGTATTGACGGCAAACAAATCTAAATTCCCCTTCAATTTTAATCATTAACTTTTACAAACAGAGATGCTATTAGGAGTATTCCTCCTGCAACAGCTATTCCGGTGCCCGGTGATGCCAGATCAGCTATAAGACCTATAACCGGACTGAGAATCATTGTAAACAGGGATTTCATCTGGCTATCGACTGAAAGATAGGTAGTAAGTGAGCCGGATTCAGTATCAGAAGCAATCTTTGCAACTGCAATCGGGCGCCTGATATTTTCTATCGCATATATAAGAAGAAACAGAATAATAGAAATGAACTCTAAACTATAATGATACAGAATACCTGTGCCTATCCCTGCCAGAAAGATAGTGTACATTGTAATATTAAGTCCTTTTGCACTGCTTCCGGTTTTTTTTGTAAACATGCCGGATGACCGGCTTGCCGCACTGGTAAACAGGTAGATTATAAAATAAATTAATCCGATCAGTACAGTACCCCTGTCTTTGTCTCCGATACCTGATAATACCGGCAACCCAACGGCAAATGCAAGGATCAGTGGCTGCAGGTAATCTTTAGAAGAGTTAAAGAAACCACTAACCATGGTAGAATTGACATATAACTTCAATATCGTTAGTTTTCGGAAACTTCTACTCAGAGATCTTAAAACATTTACAAAGGCCTGTCTGAATTGCCTGAACTCGAATTTTCCCTGTTCCCCGTCTAACCAGGCAGGGTAGGAGACGAGATTAATAAAATTCAGGACGTATGGAATTATTGCAAATAAAAATATTGCCGAATAATTATCTGATATAATAACAATGGCTGCAGCTATCAATGATGAAAGTGCCGATCCTGCCTGTGACCATGACCTTGTTCGACCATAATACTCTACCCTGCAATGGTTCCACTTGTTTACCCTGAGATAATCAAAT
>JAUVKT010000158.1 GCA_030596125.1 Bacteroidales bacterium
GTGTATATATTAATTAAAAAGGGAGCCACATTTCAATTGAAAAGTATACCACTTATTACTAACCGATAAGAAGGAGAAATCCTTTTTATTTGAACATGATAAGTATGTATACGAAACAAGAAATAATAATAAGATACACAAGAGAAGGCAAGAGTCAGCGAAAGATATCGCGTGAGTTGCAGGTCAGCCGAAAGACTATTAAGAAATATATTGATGACTACTATTCAAGACAAGGACAGGGATTTGAGGGAGAAGAAAACTTGCACGAATATTTATCGGAAGTACCGAAGTATAGTTGTCCAGAACGTCCGAAACGTTCCTTAACTGAGGAGATCCAGGAACAAATAGATCAATTGCTGGTGGATAATGCCAGAAAGCGTAGCAGCGGCCTTCATAAACAGATTTTGAAGAAGTGTGATATTCTGGAGGTATTACACCAGAAGGGCCATAAGATTGGTTATACGACTGTCTGTAACTACATCAGCAGGAAGGAGAAAAGATCATCGGAGGCTTTTATCCGGCAACGCTACCAGCCCGGTTCGGTATGTGAGTTTGACTGGGGGGAGGTAAAGATAAATATCAATGGCAAACGCACCGTATTGCAGATGGCTGTATTTACCTCCGGGTATAGTAATTACCGCTATGCCTGTTTGTATTACCGTCAGGACACCCTGGCGTTTATGGAGTCTCATGTAAAGTTTTTTGCTCATACAGGCGGGGTATATCACCAGATGGTATATGACAATATGCGTGTGGCAGTAGCCCGCTTTGTTGGCAGGAATGAAAAAGAGCCTACCCAGGCATTGCTCAATCTGAAGGGGCATTACCAGTTTCATCACCGTTTTTGCAATGCCTACCGGGGCAATGAGAAAGGCCATGTAGAGCGCAGTGTGGAATATATTCGCAGAAAAGCTTTTGGGTTCAAGGATGATTTTTCATCCACGGATCATGCACAAGAACACCTTATCAGGGTTGTTGACCAGCTCAACGTAACACCCAGGCGACAAACAGGGCAGACATCACTGGAATTGTTTAACCAGGAGAAGGAAGAGCTTTGGGATGTCTCAACTCCCTTTTCCTGTTATTCTATAGAACAGTTAAGAGCAGACAAATATGCAACAGTGAGCTATTGTTGTAACCGATATTCTGTCCCGGATCACCTGGTAGGTGAATTTATAGATGTCAAGATCTTTAGTGATAAACTAAAGATATATCACAAGGATGAGCCTATAGCTACCCATAAACGAAGCTATGGAGCCCATACATGGACCATCAGCCTGGACCACTATCTGGATACCTTACACAAGAAACCTGGCGCATTAAATAATAGTGAAGCATTGGCCCAGAGTTCTGATCATTTAAGAGCCCTGTATGAGAAGTATTATCAGCAGAGTCCAAGGGATTTTATTGAATTGTTACTCTATTGCCGTAAGCATCGCATCAGTAAAGATAGGTTATATGATGCCGAACAAGTATTGTTAAGGCTTTGCCCTACGGATATAAGTACAGAAAAGCTCACGGCCCTTCTGGGCAACACCACATCATCTATACCTGAAGTGGTTCATGGCAATGATGAAACGATTAAACAGGCATCAGTAGCTCATTTACTGGCACTGACAAATCTTACACAAAACTGAAAACCGAAAAATTATGACAACAGAAATAAAAGAACAGATCATCAAATACAGCAAAGAATTACGCCTTCCTACATTCAGGGGAGAATTTGAATCATATGCTGTCCAAGCAGCAAAGCAGGAAGATAGCTATGAGGAATATCTACTTGGCTTAATGGAAAAAGAGTTTTATACCAGGGTAGAAAACCGAAAAAAAGCACAGATACGTCAGGCAGGTTTCCCCCAGAAACATTACCTGCATGACTTAAAAAAAGACCTGCTTCCTGAAAATGCCAGGCAAAAGCTCCCGCTACTTGAAAGGCTTGATTTTATAAAAGAAGGCCAGAATATTGTATTGGCAGGAAACCCCGGTACAGGTAAGACACATATTGCAACAGGGCTGGGGATAAAAGCTTGCCAGCAAAACTACAAGGTGCTTTTTACTACCGTACCCCGATTGATTACCCAATTGAGAGAATCTCATTCGGAGCGCACCCTACGACAGTTTGAACATAGGTTTGAAAAATACGACCTGGTCATATGTGATGAGTTTGGATACGTCTCATTTGATAAACAGGGAGCAGAAATGCTCTTTACGCACCTATCATTGCGGGCAGGAAGGAAATCGACCATCATAACCACCAACCTGTCCTTCGATCGGTGGAGTGAGTTATTTGGGGATCCGGTGCTGACCGCAGCCCTGGTTGATAGACTGACCCATAAAGCATATATCATCAACATGAATGGTGAGTCATTCAGGCTGAGAGAAACCAAGGAATTACTGAAAAAAAGATAAAATGAAAAAAGTGAAACCCCGCATCAGAGCACCCGCAAGAACAGGAGAGAAAAGAGATATCTCTTTTCTCTCCTGTTCTTGATTCTTAAATTAAAGTGGTATACTTTTAAACTGAAATCCTGGTACACTTTTCAAGTGAAATAAACACTTATTTTCTGATATTTCTGATACTCATGCAAAGCTGCAGGATATATCATGATCAATCCACATCTCTTGATAATATTCTAATCAATGAGGAAAACAAAGTAATTATTAAGACTAATGCAGGGTTGACCTTAAAATATTAAGGTATAATTGATCAAGATAGTTTGTATTATGGAATTCAAGATTACAAATCAGATACTGATAAAATAAAAATTCCGAAATCCTCAGTAGAAAAAATTCTGGTGAATTTGAAATTCAAAATAGTTACAACCGATGGAAGATCACAAGAATTCGATGGATTGGTTCAGTATGGAAATCAATATTATGGATTGATAAAACATAAATCCTCAGTGACTGAAATCCCGCAAATCTTAAGAACCCTAGACCCTTAACTCTCATTTATAAAAAGATAATTCTCATTAAAAAAGTAAGTATTTTATCTT
>JAUVKT010000141.1 GCA_030596125.1 Bacteroidales bacterium
AGATACAGGGAAAACATTATCTGGTGGCCGTAGTAAATAACGGAGATCTGCAAATATTCCGATATTAAGTAATTCTTTTATTTACCTTTAAGCTGATATTTACTTACTGCGTCTGTAAACTTAATTATAAAAAGATCTATTATGCGGAAAATTGTAATATTGCCTCTTCTTCTTTTTGGCTTTACAATCAGTTTCGCTTATCCACAGGAGAGAACAGTTACCGATACAACTTTGCTGGATGAAGTTGTTGTTACCGGGTATGGCACACAAAAGAAAAAGGAGATGACCAGTGCCATTGCCATTATAAAATCCGATGAGTTCAACAAGGGTTATATTAACAATCCTGCACAATTGATCCAGGGTAGGGTGGCCGGTTTGTCAATAAGCAAACCAGGCGGCAATCCAAACGAAGGGTATTACATACGCCTGAGGGGTTTGAGTACCATTCATGCCAATACTCAGCCCCTGGTGGTTATTGATGGTGTGCCTGAGGCGTCTCTCGATAATGTAGATCCAAATGATATTGAATCCATAAACGTGTTGAAGGATGGTTCCGCAGCAGCTATATATGGAACAAGGGGTTCGAGTGGTGTGATTATTGTAACGACCAAAAAGGGTAGAGCAGGCACTTGCCACATCGACTACAACAGTTATGTTACTACTGAGATGGTTGCCAAAACACCAAATGTGATGAATGCGGAAGAATGGAGGGCATTATCAGCCGAAACCGGTTTGGGAACTGACTTTGGAGAAAATACTGACTGGTTTGATGAAATCACCCGGACAGCCATATCACAAGTACACAATATTGCCATGTCGGGAGGAGGTGATAAAACGACATACCGGGCTTCAGTTAATTACCGTGATGGCGATGGTGTTATGCTTAATACCGGATTCACTCAGCTTAACGCAAGGCTTAATCTAACACAAAAGGCATTGAATGACCGGCTTACCTTAAGTTTTAATATGGGTGCTACACACAGGGAGTCTCAATACGGTTTTTCAGATGCATTTCGTTATGCCTCCACCTTTAATCCTACGGCTCCTGTAAAAAGTGATGATCCGGCATATAACATTTTTGATGGATATTTTAATCAGGTTTTTTTCGATTATTATAACCCGGTTCAGATCCTGGAGCAAAATATTAATGACGGTACCGATAAACGATTGAATGTTGCAGTAAAAGGTGTTTATGAAATTATGGATGGCCTGATACTTGACGCTATTTATTCCATCCGGAGTGAAAGTTTTTTGAGGGGCCAGTATTATGATAAGAACAGTCTTTGGCAGCAAGGAATGAACTGGTATAGGAATGGTTTAGCTGAAAGACGTCAGGATAATTCTTATAGTCAACTGTTTGAAACGACTGCCCGTTGGAATGGAGAGGTGGCTTCTTCGGTGAACCTCATCGCATTGGGTGGTTATTCTTGCCAGGAATTTACCAATGAAGGTTTTCACGCCAGGGGCGGTGATTTTATTACAGATGCTTTCACCTACAACAACCTGAGCGCTGCTCTTGATTTCATGAATGGGCTTGGTACCGTTGACAGTTATAAAAACTCAAACAAACTGATCGCATTTTTCGGACGTGTCAACCTGAATATCAACAGTACCTGGTTTTTGACTGCCAGTGCCAGATATGAAGGTTCATCCCGGTTTGGTGCAAACAACAAGTGGGGTTTGTTTCCGGCTATTGGCGGAGGTGTTGAACTGACCAATTTAATAGATATCAGTGCTTTCGACAAGCTAAAATTCCGGGTTAGTTATGGTGTAACAGGCAACCAGCCAGCAGAAAGTTATATGTCATTGCTTCGCATGGGTCCCCAGGGCAATTACTTCTATAATGGAGAATTTTTTACCGGTTATGTACCTGTGAGTAACGCAAATGAAGATCTTGGTTGGGAAAAGAAAGCTGAAATAGATATCGGATTTGATTTTTCATTCTCAGGATCTAAGTTATTTGGTTCATTTGACTTTTATACCAGCACCTCAACTGATCTGTTGTTCCAGTATTACGTGCCTGTTCCTCCAAACCTTTATTATTGGGCATGGCTGAATATCGGTGAAATAAAGAACAGCGGCCTGGAACTGAATCTTACCTGGAGGGCCATTGAAAACGGGAATTTCTCCTGGAGCATGATGATAGCATCAAGCTATTATCTTAAGAATGAGTTGGGTTCCCTCTCCGGAACTTATAATGGTACGGAACTGACTTATGGTGTACGTGATATAGGTTACATAGTTTATCCCGGGAGTAGTGGCCCGGGACCGATAAGATCAGAGGAGGGGCAACCAATTGGTCAGTTGTATACAAGGGTTTATAAGGAAATTGATGAAAGCGGCAATCTGGTCTTTGAAGATATAAGTGGGGCAGACGGAGTTCCTGACGGAATCATTGATTACTATGACAAGCAGTTGGTTGGAAACGGTTTGCCGGACTTTGAATTGGGATTTGGCAATGATTTTTCATATAAGAGATGGGATTTGAATTTTTTCTTTCGTGGTGTATTCGGGCATGACCTCCTCAATACCTATCGTGCTTCATATGAAGTACCAAATATGATCGCATATTATAATCTTCCTAAAACGGCAACGGATAGGAGAAATCCGGAAACAGGGACACTGTTGATCAACTCTTCGGGTATATTATCAGATTATCATGTTGAAAATGCTTCTTTTCTGGCTCTTGATAATCTGAGTTTAGGCTATAGGTTCAATTTACCTGAAAGTTCGGGATTCAGAAATGTCAGGGTCTGGCTTGCCGGTAATAACCTGTTCTACATTACCGCTTATAAAGGTGCGGATCCGAACCCGAGATATGCAGATGCCCGATATCCGGAAGATTTTATTAATCCGCTCGCACCCGGTATTGACAGGAAAAATACCTGGGTCAGGACCAGATCGGTATCTCTTGGAATAACCCTTGGGTTTTAATCCTGAAATAGAACACAGATATTTTGTCTTTATCCGTGTCATCCCTGCCCGTTCCGTTCAGGCGGGCGTGTTCTATTTTTACTCATTTGTAAGAAAGTAGCATCTTGGATTAATTAATATTACTACTTTAAATCTGTATGGCATTACAATCAGGTACTTGGAATTATTGAAATAAGTGTTGTATCTTTAGTTTTGATAAAAAATTCTTATATGAACCGGGTGATAACAGTATTGACAGGGCTATTTTTAACAATTTCTGTTTCTGCACAGACCAGGGTGGTCTATGGAAGTCTGACTGTTTATAATACTTATCCTGTTCAGAATGTCGTAGTTGCTTCAAAGAAAGCCAAATTAAGTACGATATCTGATTCGCTGGGACAATTCTCTATTTTATGTTATGAGAACGATATCATTAAGATAAAGGCAAAGTCCTTTAGGGCAGTTAGCAGGAAAGTTGGACCGGATACGGATTCATTGTTTATTAACCTTGTTTTTATTGATACCAAAGCGAACAGGGAAATAGCCGTTGGATATGGTTATATCAGCGAACACGAACTTACCTATGCGGTAAGTCAGCTCAAACAGGAGAATAATGAGTATTGCAATTACGATAACATATTCGATCTGGTCAAAGGCCGGTTCCCCGGAGTAGAGGTGAGCGATAACGCCATATATGTAAGGCGAAACTACTCCCTTCATGGCCGGACGGAGGCCCTTTATGTGGTTGATGGGGTAACTGTCAGTAGCATAGATTGGATCTCACCCTGCGACATCAGGACAATCAGTATACTAAAAGATAGTAGTGCTGCTATTTACGGGACCCGCGGATCCAACGGTGTGATTATTATTGAAACAAAGCGCTAACCGTTAACAGATTCATTTTAGCCATTTGCCGTTCGTAAACGCAGATGTATATATCATAATGCCAAACCATTATTCATGGAATAATCGTGATTAATAATCCCGCCGTAGGGACGTTGCATGCAACGTCCCTAC
>JAUVKT010000094.1 GCA_030596125.1 Bacteroidales bacterium
CTCAAATCTGTATTCAATATTAGCCTCAAGTTTCAAATCTCCTGACTGGTCAATGTAACCACTTTGCTCCTCAAGATAGGATCCGGGACCCAGGTTTCTGGCTGTAAAACCTCTGATACTATATGCTCCACCACTGAAGAATTGTTCAACATAAGGCAGCGATGTCGAATTGCCGTATGGTATGCCAATACCAGCATATAACCTCATAACAAGTGCTTTATTATAACCATTTCTGTAATATCTGAAATCAGTTAAAAATTTTACATATTGGGAATAGATATTATTCAGAAAAAAATATGGCCTGTCAGATGCTCCTTTTCCTATCCCGGCAAACAGATCAATTAAGTTGCCGGAGGTGCTTATACCTGTCTGGAAAAAGAAATTATGAGGTTTGATGGTTAATGTGTTATTATAACTGAAATCATATTTCAAACCTAAAATGAATTGTTCTTCAAAACTTTTACGGATATAGATATTGTCAATTACCACTGAATCAAAAGCAGGTGTTGTTGCGAGTAGATTTACCGAGTTTAGATATAACGGGTAAAATGAATGCCTGATATCGCTGTTTTTACTCCATTGATAATTTAGATTTGTTTTTGTCGAGAACATCCTATAATAAGCTGTTCGGTTCAAAATGCTTAAATCAAGATTCACTGAGGTGCGCTGAATTATCATCGGACTGATCTTTTTCCGGTTGACCGGAAGAATGATCCTGGGGAAAGTTAATCCGGAGCTTATACCGAATTCATAAGAATTAGTTCCTAACTGTGATTCCGATTTAGTTCCCCACTGCCATTCAAATCCTCCGTTTAATTCCACATGAAGTTTCTCAGCACCTTTAAATGTATTTCCATGGGAGATCCCGGTCGAAAGTGCCGGACCAGAAAAACCTGTTGATTTAGTCACCATATTTGCCTCAAAAGTTACATTGACATTATCAGCCATCACTATATCTATCATAACATCAAGCAAATACGACAAGCTATCTTTCTTATTCTGTTCAAAGGAAATATTGACATACCTGAATACACCCAGGTTATTCAGGCGATTTATTGTACGCTGATATTCTGTATGGGAGTAAGTGTCGCCTTTACTGAAATAGACAGAGTTAATAAGAACCTCCGGCTTAATAATATCATCATCGCTTGAAATAACAGTAATATCATCATACTGTATAGTATCCAATTTTCCAAAGAGAGTATCTGATAGCCGGGAAATATTTATTATGATATCGTTTATTTTGTAAATGGAAAGCACTGATTGTGTAAGCTCCTGTCTTTTGCCTACAACCAGATCCAACCTGTTTAATTTAGCTGTTGTATCTGCTCTCAGATCAAGAAAATCGGGAATAAAATAGAAATACCCCTCATCCTGAATCTTTCTGGAAAGGAGATCTCTGGCTGATTTCAATTTATTTAGGTCAAACTGATCCCCTGTTTTAATCTGTTTTCTGAAATAGCTCCGGATGACAAGTGAGTCTGCCGAAAACGGGAGTGTGTCAAATTCAACCTTATTGTAATGAAATGGTGGTTTCAGGTCAACAAAATATGTTACTCTGGCCTTTTTTACATTCCGGGCACTTGTATCAATTACTGACCATGTTTTGGTTTTGAAATAACCCTGATCGAAAAGCTCATTTTCTATCTTCTTTGCCCTGAGTTCAGGGTTAATATCAGACATGAGTACAGGAGATGATGATAGTGATTTATAGAGCCAGCTTTTGATTTTTTTTTGATTATCCACCTTAGTGTAGTTGTGAACCCATAAACCGAATGGAGGTAGAACACGCCGGCCAAACAGTGAATTATTAACCTTATGGCTGCTTACTGAATTAACGTAACTCTTTACAGAAGATCTGTTTTTTACCTGCTGTGCATTTATTATTTCGGTCTTTTTACGTCCTGTATAAAGCATCTCATTTTCAGCCAGAAAACGGGTATTTGAACATCCTGTAAATGTCAGTAATATGAGAATCAGCGATATGGTGGATCCGGTTCTCATTATTCTTGTTTTTTAGCTTTCCTGTTTTTCTTTTCCCTTTTCCAAATATCTCCGAAAAACCTGTAACTCTTTCTGTAAGTGATCCCCACTCCCGTTTTGATAACTTCTCCTTCAAATACATCCTCATATGTGTGTTCATTGTAAACCTTCAGAAATTTGGTTGCTGCTGAATCAAGTCTGTACTCAAAGGAAAAATTATTAAGTGATATGTCTGAAGCGCCTGGTTGCTTATTAAAATCATTGATGCGTCCTGAAAATTCGATCTGTGCCCTGTCATCAAGGAGTGCCCTTTTTACCTCGTACGAAAGACTTGTTTTAGTCTCTTCTCCGCCTGCCTGTGTAGACTGCACATAAGAATCAATGCCAAAAGAAATATCAACCCCCTTTATTGTTGTTTTTGTCAGCTGATTTAATTGAGATTCCATTAACTGGTTAACCTGTTCTGTCATATAATCTGTGGAGGTTGAAATCCCCGGCAGATCGATCTTCTGAAACAGGAGGATTGTAATTGCCTGCTTCATCTGTTCTTCAGGGCTGAGGGTATTTATAATACTCATCAGATACTGATCAGGAGTATTGATCGTAAATAACACATTAAGGTCAGAAAGACGATTGGAAAGCTTCAGTGTTACATTAAAATCAACATTCCGGTCTTTGCCGTCGACAGGATTTCTATATGAACTTCTAACCATGTTGAGAGCCTCAAAATTTACCTCCGGGTCCTCAAAATTGCCATCCCAGCGGATAAATCCACCTTTGGAAATACGGAACCTCTTATTTGGCCAGCCAATCATTTTCAGATCTGCTGTACCTTCGCTTATCTCATATTTCCCGGCCAGGTTAATCTGTTTATTAACAAGCATGCTGTAGTTTAAGACTCCACCTCCCTGTATCATTAAATCGATATTGAAAAGTCGTTCTGATAAATTAAAGTTTATCCTGGTTGTCGGATCTATCTTTACAATTGTTTCAACCGAGGCCCTATTATGTGCAATTTGCACATCCTTTATATGTTCAATTTGTTTATCACCGGATGATCTGCTGCTAACAAAACGAACTATTTTTTCACTCTCGGTAATGTTCAGGTTCTCCATTTTCCTGTAGAAGACTTCTGTACCCTCGGAAAGCAAAATCTCCCCTCTTAATACCGGGTTTGACAGCGGCCCTTTAACAGATAAACGTGAATCAATATAAATGTTTCCGTAAAAGGAAGACTTTTCATCATCACCTGTATTCATTACCTGGAGCTTTGATGAAGATATTTTCAGATCAGTTGTGATTGATTTAGTATTTGTGAAATCGACAGAACCATCGACAAACAACTCATTGTTCAGTGAATCGAGAACCCTGAAATTGTTAAACATCATTTTTTTACCGGAAAACAGGACTTTGTCATCAGGTATTCTATATTTTAAATTCAAAGGGTTTATCCTGAGATCAGCATTATCAATGATCAGCTCACCACTATAGTTTTCAATATCCTTATTAGATGAAATATTGAAATATCCTGAGATATCTCCTCTTATTTCAGATAATAAATCGGTGACAAAAGGCTGAATTGTATTAATTGGTATTTCTGAAAATTCAGCATTAATTGTCCGGTTACCAGCTGCCGGTTTTTCGCCCTTAATTACAATTGAAGCAGTATCCAGCCTGGCCGTCATATCAACCTTAAAATCACCTGGTGTCTCTGAAATATAGTTACCCATTAAAGTTATATTGGTGAAATTCAAGTCAGACCAGGAAACATCTCTGAAACTCAGATCGGTATTGATTGTCTTTCCCTTGTCTGCAATCACACCATAATCTACGGTACCAGATATCAACCCGGCTGGATTGCCAGGTAATATATCATCACGTATAAGTGAGGTAATTCTGACATCGCTGAACTCACAATTATATGAATTCATCCCATTGCCACCATCAGACAAAAAATGAAGGAATGAATTATTTGTATGCATCCTCAATGAAGGAGAAATAGTATTAGCAGTCCTGTTAAATAAAAACAGATCAGGTGTATCCAATTGCCATTGAACGCCGTTCATGATCAATTGCTTTGAAGGGACTTTAAAAACAATATTATTGCCATCGAACCCGGAACTAATTTCAAAATCGTAAACAACCTCGTCCTGTTTGTCCAGAAGAGAGAATCTGGACAGACTCCGCCTTCCTTCAGATTGACTGACTAACATTAGCCTGTTCAGAGGGATGGAATTAACTGAGCTGTTATCTGTAATAACTGTTAAATTCATTATCCCGGCCGAGTCAACCATGCTGGCATTCAGGTTGCCTGTTTCAAAACTTTTGTATACTAAATTTTTACCTTTAATATTATATTTAACCCTGCTTTCTGAAATACTATTAATAAGTGAAAAATCAAGGTACGTGAAATGAAGACTTGTATCCTGAATTACCATACCCAGGGCCTCGCGGTATCTGATGTTCATAGCTGCGTTCACATCAGGCAGATATGCAATACGCGTTGCGGCATTTAAGTTCAGGGTATCAATAAATGAGTTCACATACTTCTGATAACCTTGTATAATTTCCCCAAACTCACTAAACGGTTTTTCTATCTGCACGGCGATGTTGAGAAATTCTGCTTCTGCTGAAAAATTTGTCCTTACAGAGTCTGTTTTTAAGGAGGTGACTATTTGACTTATCCGGACATCATCCTGCGGCGTAGTAAGCCTCATATCTGAAATGGTAATGTCCGATTTGATTTCGCTATGTCTCTTTTGTAAATCTACTGTTACTCTTCCTGCAACCTCAAGAGTGTCATTAAACAGATGAAGGTTATTTAGCTTTGCCAAAAAAGAGCAGGCTGACTCCACTGTCAGTATTGAATCTGACTTATTCAGGCTGGCAATAAGGTCCCATTGCAAGGAAGGATCGTCAACCAGAAGTTTCAAATCATATCCGGAGGGCAGGATATTACATTCAACCCTGGTATTAGAATAACCATATTCATTAAAGTAAAGTGAGTCAACCAGTAGAACAACCTCTGCAACGATGGATTTATTAAGGAAACCGCTGCCAGAGAATTCTACTGATCCACTGGCAGATCCCAAAGAAGTATTACTAAATATTTTACCGGGCAACAGGTTGTCAAAAAAAGAGGTGCCTGAGAGTCTGTCGTTGTTAAAATCAATAGATCCTGACAAACCGATATTCCCTAAATTACTATGAAGAGTAAAATTAAGATCCGGGGATTTTATTGAATCCGAAAGAGTTCCCTTAAAGGAAAGGTTCTTAAGATCAGGAAGATTATTATTAAGTCCAACCTCTTTAAGCAAACTTCTCAACCAGTTAACATTAATATTACCCACTCCGAACTGAAGTTCACAGGTGGATTTTAGAGGCTGAAAGCAATTTTCAACTTCGCCATCTAATGTGATCATAAAATTCTTAGCCTGGGCTACTGAAACGGCTGACAGACTAAGAACTGAATTGTCAATGCCAATATTGCATTCAATTTTGAACGGATCCATTGCCAGGGTTGTGAAAGATGGTATCCCCTGCAAATCAGTTTTAAAATATGAAAAATCACTGAGTGAAAGACTGGTTTTATCAATGGTAATATCTGCCTTCCTTATTTCTGTTGGTTTTGCAATCAGATCAAAGAGACCCACGGCAGCGCTACCTTCAAGATTAAAAAAGCTATTTCCGGTTTCAATTGCCATGTTTAGCACGGTGGTTCCTGTATGTGAGTCAAGTTCGCCTTTCATTTTTCTGACGGAAAAACCATTGTCTGAATTAAATTGCAGCTTCTTTACCACAACGCCGGCTTCTGAACTGTTAAGTAAAATGTCTGAGAGGCTCATATACAGATCCGTAATAGCTATACCGGATGAATCAGCATAAGTTATTGAGTCATAATAGTTACCCGTATTGATAGATACATCCTCAAGTTTAAGATCTTTGCCCTTAATATCCCAGGGAAAGACCCCTGGAGAATCCTTCCCGGATACTGCCGGCTCAATAGATTGATTGTCATTTAATATAGTTGCATCTGCCCGGGAAATAGACATTTTGTCAACATCTAATATTTTGTTATTAATGTCCAGTCTATTGACCTTTATAATACCTTCATCAAGGATAAGCTTTACTATTAATTCTGCTGGCAGATCATTATAGGTAAAGTTGATATCATTCAGTGATAGATTTCCGAGTCCGAAGTTCCAGCCAGAATTGTCCCCGGCAGTTTGATCCTTCTGTTGCATTTCCATTTTTATAGACCCGTCTAATCCATTTATTTTAAGTGAATTTGTTAATATTTCTTTGCTAAGAAGTGAAATCTTAAACAATTTCACTTTGATCTCACCGGCCTCCTGAATTATATGGATCCCGGCGACGGAGTCAATCATCTGAAAACTGATCTTCGACAGGTCAGCTTTCCCTATAGAAATTTCCCATGACTTATTTTTATTTACGGGGTCGTCCTCTGCTTTAACTCTCTTATCAGGGATAAAAGCTTCGGCAATATTAAATCGCCGGGCTCTGTTATTTCTTATTAGCTTCACATTGGCTTTTCCCAGATAAACATTCTGCAGAATTACTTTTTTTCTCAGTAATGCAGGAAGGGAATATTCAGCATGAATCTCCTCAACATATATAATTGTATCGTTTTCAGTACCGGTTATATTAACCCCCTGCAGATGAATGGATGTTGGAAGGATTGTTCTTACAGATTGGATATTTATCGGCAGATGTGAATTGTGGAGGATTGTGTTGACCTGTTTTGTGAAGAAGGTTTGTAAAAAAGGGAGATTTATGATTATAAATAACAGGATAATGATTCCGATTACAGAGGTCAGAAAAATGAAAAATACTTTTATGATTCTGCGGAACCTCATAAAATTGATAATTTATCTTCTTCTTCCTGCAGCTGCCCCTCTGGTATTCCTGGTAGGTGCAGGCCGTGATGCAGCCTTCCCTCCTCTTGAATAATTGTTATAGTTGTTGGTCCGGACAGCTCCACGGTCCCTGCTTTGGCTTGCTTTGTTCATTGAGCTTCTGTCAAATGAGGATGGAGCTGCAGTACCGGTTGACGGTCTGCCGGCAGTTCCTTTTGAAGGCCTTGTCACAGCGCCTGTGGAAGGCTTTTTGCTATCAACCGGTTTCCAGTCATTACCCTTTCGTGTCTCCCATCCCTTGTTCGTTTTCTGATATACTTTTCCGCTCTTGTCGGTATAAATATTGTTGTTTTGGCGATTGTTGGATGATACATTGCGATTTGAGGCAGCAGGTCTGTTTGATGGTCTTGAAACAGTCGGTTTTACGCCTCTCCTATTGTTGGCATAGATATTCTTATTAATATTTACGTTTGTTGTACTGTAGTGTGCCGGCCTTCTTCCACCATAATATCCACCTCTGGACGGATGGCGATGGTACGGAGGCCTGTAGGCAGGAGGACCCCAATAGCCGCCACGGTACCCACCTCTATAACTCATGTGAAACCAACCTCCGTAGGAAACACCAACACTCATTCCCCAACCTGTCCAGGGATTATAACTCATTCTAAAACCGTATGTAACAGGCCTGGGGTAATAGTAGGCACCATACCATGGACGATAATAATACCCTGTTCCGTATATTACAGTTGGGCCATGTACATAACAACCGTAATAGCCTGGTGTGTAGCCAACATAAATAACGGTTGGACTTACATCGTATATATAAACGTATTTAACATTATAAACAGGGCTGCTGGGTTTAATATTTTCAACTTCTTCAGGCCTTTGTTCCGCTGCCTTCCAGGGGCCTTTCGGATTACCGGCTTCAAACCATACGCCATTGTCAACACAATAGTACCGGGATGATAGTTGTAATACTGTCTGAGGTGAATTAACCGCATAAAGCATTGATGTACCTTCTACTTTTTCGAATTTCGGTTCTCCGTCATATTCAACAGTAACAGTTGCAGTTTTTCGATCAATTTCTGCAGTTTGAGGTATCTGGCTGTCAAGAATAGCCTCTTTGGAGGCCTGGGTTCCTGAAACACTGGCAAGAACAATATCCTTCTCTGATCCTTCAGGTATCCTGGCAAAGTCTTCAGGAAGGTCCTCAACATTAATATAGGCCCATGGACCATCCATACTTACTGAAGAATACCATCTTCCGGAAATCAGTATCAGGTATGACTGAATATTTATGTCCATGAAAACATTATCATCAGAATTTTTGACATAAAGAAGGTTAGTCCCCTGTATTGGTGCAAAATCAGGCTCGCCTTTAATTTCAATCAGCTCAGCAGGTATCGTTCTGACGATAACAGCCGGTATGACTACGGTAGCATTTTTTGATTTTGATGATGGATCTGAGGTCTGGTCGCCTTGTGATTTTTCAATCTCTCTCTGAAGTTTTGTCAGGTTTGAGGAAGGCTTTTTAACCTGGCTCCATTTGCCTTTAATGTCAGTCGCAGAATACCATAACTTATCTCCGTAAAGATAATATGTCTTTGCCTTTGGGTCTAGTATAATAAAGAAAGCTGAATTCTCAATCCGCTTATAATTATAACCCTCAAGCTCTTTTAATATTGGCTCGCCATCAATAAGAACAAGTATTGAGCTTGTTTTGGCAATAATAATCTCAGGAGGATCATTTTTGAATTGATCCCCGGCATTATTTGATGATGCATCAAGTGTTGTAATGAGCTCATCAATGGAAATTTCCAGATTCCACTTTGGTATTTCATCTTCGATCAACTTTCTGAGTTTACCAATCCTGGCAGAGTCAACATCATCGGAGAATCGTATTGTAGGGACCTTAACATCTGTAAAGGTTGCTATCCTGGTGTTGCGATCAACCACAAGTGTGGAAGTGATCCAGATTGCACCAAAAACAGGTCGTTTGGCATCGGTCAACTTTACCGATATAGCAGCTCTGCCTGAAAGAAGGGTTTCATTAAGAGACTCGGGCTGGGGCTGATAAATAGTAAGTTCTCCTTTGGCGTTTTTCATGACTTTTGGCCAGGTGGCTTTGG
>JAUVKT010000155.1 GCA_030596125.1 Bacteroidales bacterium
TCGAGTCCAAGCATATTAGCAGCAAGATTCATCATAATTGAGCCATAAGCAGGATGGCCTTTGGGAAGATCGGGGAACAGTTTCTGAAAGAACGGGCCTACTATCCTGGAAAGGATCTTAACAATACCGCCCTTCTCCCCTACCTTCATAAGGCCAAGCCAAAGTGTAAGCACACCTGTAAGACCCAACGATAATTCAAATCCGGTTCTGGCACTTGAGAATGTAGCATTTATCATTTCAGAAAAAACTTCGGTATTTCCTGTAAATATTAACTGCCCGAGTGCAAATAAAAATGCAAGCAGAAAAAATGCTATCCAGATATAGTTGAGTGCCATAAAATTATTATCATACTTTAGTTACCGGAAGGATTATATAATTCGTTTATTATTTGCTCAGCTCTTTTATCCTGATATTCCTGAAATTCACAACTGATCCATGTCCCAGGAAACCAATATGTCCTTTATCACGTTTCAGTCCTGGGTGATCGCGATGATCCATTGCCCCATTATCCCTGGCATCAGCAATGTCACCATCTACAATAACATTTCCATTTAGTGTAATTTTTATCTGTGTACCCCTTACTATAACCTCTTCCTCATTCCACTCGCCGACCGGTTTCAGAAAGCCTCTTTTTGCGGGAATAACCCCATAAACGGAACCGTGGTATTGATACGGCTGAAGGTTGGCATATATCTCTGCCGTATTATCAAGGATCTGAAGTTCCATTCCAACAAAAGCAGCATCACCCTTAAGCGGGGCCCTGATTCCCAGTCCGTTATTAGCCCCCGGGGTCAATTTAAACTCAAATCTGAAGATAAAATCGGTGTACTCTTTTTCAGTATATAGATTTCCTCCACTGCCCTCATCAGGGTTAACCACGATCATACCATCATCCACCACATAAGCTCCCCTGTTTCCAAGCCACCGGTCCAGGTCACGGCCATTGAAAAGAGCAACAAATCCATCAGCTCTCTCTTCAGGAGTAAGGTTGTATTCGTCCATCTCAATTTCACGAACATATATATCTCTGAATCCCAGCTCATTGCCATGCGCCTGGAGTTCAATTGCACCTTCAGGAAAAATCGGTATAGAACGATCCCAGTAGTTTTCCATGGTTACATTATCGACTATGAGTTCTCCGTTCAACCAGACAGAAACCTTTTCGCCGATCATAAATATCCTGAAGGTATTCCAGTCACCAACAGGATTATCCATTACTTTAGATGGTTTACTCTCATGAGACTGGTTATTGTACAGTCCGCCTGAGCCAACCTGGGCTCCCGATTCAACCCTCGAAGTATCCCATATCTGCACCTGTGGGGTTCCACGCAGGTAGATTCCGCTATCACCTTTTTTGGTTATCCTCCAGTCAACCAGCATCATAAAATCGGCATAGTCCTTTACTGAACATAAGTTAGCTCCTTTTCCTGAAAACCAGATAGCGCCATCCTTCACACTCCAGTTTTCATACATCTTCTTATCTGCCTCGGTCTGTTTGGCAGCAAGTTCTTTACTGCTCATTTTTGATCTGGCAACCGGGTTCTCCACCAATCCCTGCCATCCGTCAAGATCCTTTCCATTAAACATAGAGACAAAACCGGGATCATCAGGCATTTCACTCAGATAGGTTTCTATACGCTTCTTATGATAGTCGCTCTCCTCACCGTCAAGGATCTTTATTATTTTTAGAAGGATATTTTTAACATTATCGCCATACAACCCTGATTCAGATCCTGTACCGGGAAGAGCTATTTTCATGGCACTCCTTGCAGCAACCTGTTGTAATTCCTGATCCTTAAGAAACCCGGACACATAGATAAGAGCCTGAACCGTTTTAATACCTGAAATACTACTGATAACTGATGCCTTTTGATCCCCGGTAAGGGCATAAGGCATAATCTTACGCAGGAGCAATAATTTCTGGTCACCATCGGGGATATTTCTTACCTGTCTCAGATATCCGTTAAAAGCTTTTGTGCTATAGCTCTTGTTACCCGACCGGCATATATCATAAAGTGCATAAGAAGCCGAATAATCCTTCCAGTTGGTCAATGCATCGAAACAGATATCTCTCATACCCGGTGCCCCTTCATTGAAGACCTTAATGACAGTCCGTAAAGCTTTCTTTCCACCCACCTCAGGCAAGACAGGTATGATCATACTCTTATCTTTAGTATTACCAAGAGCAATAAGTAGCTTTTCTGCTCTCATTGATTCATCTTCAACATGGTTGGCAGCAACTGCAAGTGCAAGCTGAACTTTCTCTATTTCTCCCTGATCTTTAACTTTTTTAAGCAGATCAAGCAGCTCCTCCTGGTTTTCGGAAGAAGCAAGTTTTGCAAGAGATGAAAAAGCCATAGATCTTAATTCAAAAAAATCTGAACCGGTATATTTCAAGGCCAGAGGGAAATATTTGTTCTCACCACCATCTGCCAGAACAAGCAGGAAATTTATCTTCGTTATATCAGCAGCCCCCTCCATCGCCTGAGCTATCTTATCACGTCTTTTTGAGTCTGAGATCTCAACAAGAGCCTCTATCCCTGCCCTTTGTTCAACCCAATCAGGATAAGAACGCATATAATCAATAACATCGTCAATGGCATCTTTCTCACACAGCCTGGTAATCGCACCTACCGAAGCGACCCTGATTACCTGTGAAGCACCAAAAAGGCATCTTTCAAGTGAAGTTACAGCACTTAAATCACCCCTGTCTCCTAACATCTTAATTATCTCCGCCCCTATCACCGGAGGAACCTCACCTATTAATGCAATAAATTTTCCGGTAGCGACTCTTCCCTTTATGTAATCTGCAAATTGCAAAGCTGCATGGCGGTATTCAATATTTTCACTCTTAAATGCCTCAAGGAGCAAGTCTATTGATTCATACTCCCTGTAGAGCACTCTTATCTCAAGAGCAGCTATTTTATATTGGAGTCCGCTCTCAAAATCAGCTTTGGTCATTACCTCCCGGCATATCTTTTCAAGGGTTTTCACATCACCTCTGTCACCAACCTGAACTGCATACTCCAGGTAAGCTGCTGTAGCCCCGGTTGCATCCCAGCCATAACCGGCATCTCCGGCAGCATTTGCCAATGTCTTTAAAGCTCCGGAACTGCCACTCAT
>JAUVKT010000098.1 GCA_030596125.1 Bacteroidales bacterium
AGATAATTACCAATTGCGTAACCTGCTATCCCGATAATCAGACCGGTGAGGATAATTTCACGGTTCTTCAGGGCTCCGGCAACTACCGGTACGAAAGGGGGAGAGCAGATAAGTGCACTACCGGAAATTATAACGGTATCGGCGTCGATCTTGAAAAACCTGGCCAGGAAAACATGGAGGATGTGTGATCCGAACATAGCTAATGCTACATACCAGAACAGGTCAAATGAGATATCAACCAGTTTTCTTACATCGGCCATTGATGATACTACAATACAGAATACCAGAATAATATACATGCCTGTCTGGAAAGTCTTTTTGATCTTTTTTATTTTTGGGATAAACGAAGCTGCGATCCCGAATGAAGTAATTAGTAATATAATTGCAGCAGTTGAAAAATCTTCGGGGAAAAGGGTGCTCAGACCGTAACTGACACCGAATATTACAAGCGATATTCCAAATGCACCAAGGGCTGGAAGGAATGTTTTTCTCTTAAAATAACCGGTGTAAGATTCAAAATCCTCTTCAATATTCATCTGCCCGACCTTTATGCTATTTGTTTCGGCAGGTTTAAAGGCAGGCAGGAACCACAGGAACACTCTTTGTCCGATAGACAGTATAAAAATAAGGTATATCGCCCCGAGTGCCATTTCGTATGTGTGCGTCATCAGGTAAACCTCTGTATCAACATTCAGGGCTGTCTTCATAGCAGCCATATTTGGTGTTCCTCCGGTATAAACTCCGGTAAGGAGTCCTGAAATTTTCCATATCTCAGGGATACTGTCTTTAAAAATCCAGTAACCAACAAAGATCATAAGGATAACCGTAAAAAGACCCAGAAACAGTGATTTTATTGCATCTCCGGCATGTCTAAACCATTTTTTTACATCCATTGAGAATAGGATCAGTGGCAGGGAAATTGGAATAGTTAATTTTGTAAACCAATCCTGATATTCGTATGCACCTTCGGGAAGCAGTCCTGCATTACCTACAATAGCACCAAGGATATATGCTATTAAGATGGCGCCAATACTTTTTACGACTTTATACTTGCCTTCCAGGTAAATGATCAGGATGGGGGCAAGCAGAAAAAAAGCAATCATAAGAATTATGTGTGCGCTCATAATCAGGATATTAGGTTAAACAGATTATTTAATTGATCGGGAGAATGGATATATGTGGAATATATGATCAATTAAGGTTTTTCTAGGTTTTAGTCAGCCAATATAAGAAAATTTTTGAGAATTAGGTTTTTACCTGTTATTGAATACCGAAAACGAAAAGATAGAAATGTTCAGTTCAAAAATCTAATCACTTCGTCGAAGAATTTTTGAATTAATAATTTTTTACATAACTTGAAGCACTAACTTAAAGAACTTCCTTCTAACTGCAATTCGATGGAACTTTCGCAAAGAGTAAGGGAAATTATGATGGAAGATCGCCTTATGTTTATTTACAGGGGCGTGGTTACCAATGATAACTCTGAGGTCTTACTTCTTTTACTTGAGAAGGAGATGGAGCGGTCTGAGTTAGGTTTTGTAGGTCGTAAGAGACTCTTTATGTTTGTACTTGAGAGTCTTCAGAATGTCTCAAGGCATAGTAATGGTCAGGTGGGCGATATGATGTCGCTTGTTGTGTATTCAAAGAAGGATGACGGATATACGGTTTCAACAGCCAATGTTATAAGCAGAGATGATGAGCCTGAGCTTAGAGAACAACTGAAGTTGCTTAATACCCTTAAACCAAAGGAAATACGGGAATTGTACCGTGAAAAGCTTAGTACTACTCGCTTTAGTTCAAAAGGTGGGGCAGGTCTCGGACTTATTGAGATGGCTAAAAAGACAGGAAACAGACTCGATTACGATTTTATTAAGATAGATGACTCTTCGCTCTATTTTGTTTTGAGCAAATCGGTTGATTCAGGGGGTACCGGTAGTAACGAAGAGGGAGGTCCGGTTGATTTTTCAGGTAATAATATTTATCGTCTTGAAAAGATGATGGCAGAAAACAATATTGCCATGGTATGGTCGGGACACCTCTCATCGGATATTGAAAAGCAGGTATTGTCATTTACCGAGACAAAGATGAGTGAGGAAGATATTGATGTAAAAGCAAGAAGGAGAGTATTCAGCATTATGGTTGAATCGCTCCAGAATATCTCGAACTTTAACCCTGGTTATGAGATTGAGGAGGAACTTGGGATGCCAATCGCCATGATCATGTCAGAGAGGAAGGGGATGAGACTTATCACCGGTAATCTGATAAAAAACAGTATGATTGCCTCAATGGAAGATAAATTGAAAACTGTTAACAGCTATGATAAGAGCGGACTGAAAGAGTTATATCGCACTTTTTTAGCAAATGAGGATTTCAAAGCGGAGCATACCGGTATAATGGGGTTAATTGATATAGCCCGTAAATCGGGACATAAACTGGATTATCAGTTCGATGAAGTAAATGATGAGTATAGCTATTATGTTTTAAGTGTTCTGGTTGATACTAATAGTAAGGGAACTCATTAAGAATAATACTTTTACCATCCCATGATACAAATACGGGAGCGTCAAACCAGTTTCCGAGGATAAATATGCGGCTATTCCCTTTAAGATTGTGGTCAATCGCTATATGTCTGTGACCGAAAATAAAGTAATCGATCATAGTTTTTTCAACCAATTTATTTGCATACCTGAACAGGGATTCATTCCCGGCCCCTTTAAAAGGTTTTGAATAGCTTTTTGCGAGCCGGCTGTTAAGAGACCACCAGTGACCTAATCCAATTCCAATAGCAGGATGGAGGGATGAAAACAGAAAACGCAGGAACCTGTTCCTGAAAATCCATAACAGTAAATGATATGATCTGTCATCTGACCCCAGGCCTTCACCATGGGCAATATGAAAAACTTTGCCCTGCAGATCCACAGTAAGGGGTTTGGTATGCAATATCATCCCACACTCTTCTGAAAGGTAATTACCAATCCACATATCATGATTACCGGTAAAAAAATGAATTTCGATACCGGCATCTGTCATCTCTGAGATCTTTCCAAGAAACCGGGTAAACCCCTTTGGAACAACTTTCTTATATTCCCACCAGAAATCAAAAAGATCACCTACCAGGTAAATGGCACAGGCATCGTCTTTAACAGAATCGAGCCACCTGACAACATGTTTCTCCCTGTCCCGGGGATCGGTGCCTGCCCCAAGACCTAAATGGAAATCTGAGGCGAAATATATATTTTTATTTTCAGACACTAATCAAACAGTTGGGATAGCTTAATTTGCAGTGACCGGCCGAAAAGATCTTTTCCGATAATTTCACCGTTTTTGTCGAACAGATAGTTTGCCGGCACTTTTGTTACATTAAATCTCCTGACAGTAGCTGGCTGGGAGGGATCCTCCTCTTTTACACTTATCCATGGCAGTTCATCAAACTTTACAGATGATTTCCAGAGCTTTTCATCTGCGTCGATATTTACCTGGTATATTTCAAAACCCTCTCTGTGATACCTTGTATAGAAAGTTTTCATTTGAATGTTATTGGTAATACAATCTTTTGATTGAGCAGACCAGAAGGAGAGCAGGACGTAATTTGTGCCTCTGAGATCAGATAATTTGATCTTTTTCCCATTTACATCGGGGAGATTAGCATCAAGGACAACCGGTTCAATCTCTTTAGATGCATTGGTGATTGATTCGAGATAAATCTGACTCAGTTCATTGTCGAGATTGGTGGCAAGCGATATTACCTGTTTTGAATTGGGGTATAGCGCTCCCAGTGTGTCGGATACCAGTTTTAGATATTGTGCATCCCTGGGCTGGTAAAGCACATAAGTTGATTCATCAATCCTCTGGTAAAGTGCCTTAATAGAAGCAAAAGAACGAAGATTGTCGAGAATAAAGGCAATATTATGCATTCTCTGGTCTTTTATCACTGTAAGATATGCCTCCTCCAAAACAGGTTGCATAGTTTCGAAATTCTCAAGGGAAGATATATCTTGATATTCTTTTTGCAGCGAATCAAGTGTGGCAAGAGTTTCATTAAGTTTAATATCAAGTAACCTGATATCTTCTGACTCCGGAGAACCATCAACCGTGTAATTATCCTGTAACTTATCACCTTTAAAGGTCACTGATATCCTGTCGGCCGGGTAAGCAATAAGAGTGACAAATTCAGAATTGTTAAAACCAATATTATAGAAGGCGGGCTGGTGATAGTTAAATCGTACTGAAAAGTTCCCAGAACCCTTAATCTTTACAGAGTCAATAAAAACAGCCTGATCAACATCAATCCTTGAAAGGTAGAGGTAGTCCCCGGTATTGCCTGGGTATTTACCATCAATTTTGATAAAATCCTGTTTATTACAGCCGGATAGAAGTAAAACCAGTGAAGCAAAAAAAAGTATTCTGTTCATATTAGTTTAGTTTTCCCGTATTTAATCAAATATCTCTTCCAATTTTAAAATCAGGGCACTTCCACGAAGATTTGATCCGATTATTTTTCCATCGCGGTCGAGCAAAAAGCTAGTAGGTATTCCCTGTATTTGATAGAGAGGTACAACTATTGACTCCCAGTATTTAAGATCACTGACGTGATACCATTGTCCAAGATTATCTTCCTCTATACCCTTGAGCCATGCCTCCCTGGTCTGGTCGAGAGAAACCTGGAAGATCTCAAACCCTTTCTCATTAAACCTTTGGTAAGCATTTACAAGATTTGGATTTTCTGCTCTGCAGGGCGGACACCATGCTGCCCAGAAATCAAGCAGAACAATTTTACCACGTGTTGAAAACAGACTCACCGGGTTTCCATTCCTTTCGGGGAGAGTAAAATCGGGAGCCTCACCTCCCTCTTCGAGATTAGCATTACCCGTATTCCGGGCTCCCATGCCCGCAGCAAGCTGAGAAATTTGCTCATGAAAATATTTCACAGACTCTGACTCGGGATAGAGGGAGGAGAGAGTTGAATCAACTTTAATAAAATAGTCGAAATCCTCCTCCGGGTTTAATACATATACGCCGGGTACAACCTGCTGGTAGAGCGCTATCATGCTCACCATAGAGGTGAGGTTGGCATCGATATACTCCTTTGTATAGGAATTGATACCACCAATAATCTCCTGGGCTTGCCTGTCAAGATCTTCCATTATCAGGGCGAGATCCGGATCATCAATATTTGCTTCATATATCTGGCTTAATTTACCCAGTTCCCCAATAGTCTCCTGTAACTTCAGGTTATAGTCGATCATAAGGCGGGTGTTTGGTGAGCCTTCAATCTTTGTCGGGAAACTTAATGAGTCGGGTTTAGCTGTAAGGGCCATCTTCTCTCCAGGCTCAATAAGGGTTGTAAGGAAGCTGTTATTACCTGTTCTGAGAAGAAACAGGGTTGGCATTGAAATATCACCCTTAAATAAAAAGTGACTGTTTTTATCTATCTCAACAGAGTCAAAGGGCTCAAGATTTACCGAACCCAGTTTATCTATATAGATCATTGTTCCTTCCTTTGCTCCCTCAAGAGTCCCGTTAATTTCAAATGATGTGCTTTTGCATCCTGAAAAAAGCAGGGCAAGGACCGTGATTGAAATGATTTGTCTGAACATAATATGCATTTTATGATATGAAAAATTAAAACTAAACAAAATTGTCGCTGCAAAGTTATACTTTTGCATGAGAAATTAATAAAGTAAAGTTTTACTGTCTGACAAAAGAGGTTTTTTTGTAAATACTTATTAAGTGTGAGTACACTATTGTAATTTTGCTGTGTAGAATCTTTTATTGATAGCTGATAAAAAATGGGATATATTAAATTTGATAAAACAAGATTGGTTAATCTTGAATATTCTTTGGGAAAAGAGATTTTGCGAACAAGCAGAAGCGGTTCTTATTCGTCTACAACTATTGTTGGTTGTAATACCCGTAAATATCATGGGTTACTGGTTTCTCCCGTAGACGAACTGGAAGGGGAGAGATATGTATTATTATCGTCACTTGACCTGTCTGTGGTGCAGGGAGAAAAAGTGTTTAATATTGGTATACATAAGTACGATGGCGATCATTATAGTCCGAAAGGGCATAAATATCTTAAAGATTTCGACATTAATGATATTCCATCAATGTCGTTTGAAGTCGGCAGGGTAAAGGTTACCCAGGAGAGGTTGCTGGCAAAAAACAGTGATCAGTTATTTATCAGATATACTGTGGATGAGGCAGAAGATAATGTGAAAATACAGTTCAGACCGGTTCTGGCTTTTCGCAGAGCCCATGATCTCACCTTTTCCAATATGAATGCCAATACCAGGGTAAATTATATAGAAAACGGAATTGGAATAAAATTATATGAGCGTTTTCCCACTCTTTCCCTTCAGTTTTCCAAAAAACCCGAATTTGTTCCGGTCCCCGACTGGTACAGGGGTATAGAGTATACTGAAGAACAAAAAAGAGGATATGATTACAGGGAAGATCTTTTTGTTCCAGGCTTTTTTGAGCTTGTATTGAAAAGTGGTGAAAGCGTTGTCTTTTCGGCCTCTACTACGGAAGTTAATCCTGCCGGGCTAAAGACCCGTTTTGCGAATGAGAGAAAGACCAGGGTCCCTCGTGACAATTACAGGAATTGTCTTGTTAATGCAGCACAGCAGTTTATTGTAAAAAGGAATGAGAATACAAATATAATGGCCGGGTATCACTGGTTTGGATCATGGGGCAGAGATACTTTTATTTCACTGCCGGGACTGACACTCAGCACCGGCGATATTGCTACCTGTAAAGAGGTGCTTGATACACAGGTTAAAAAGATGAGAGGTGGACTCTTTCCGAATATGGGTAATGATAATAATCCTGCATTTAACTCTGTTGATGCTCCCCTTTGGTTTATATGGGCAGTGCAGCAGTATAAAAAAGCCGGTGGCAAAGCAACCTGGAAAAGCTATGGCAATGCAATAAAAAAAGTTATTGAGGCTTACCATGATGGCGCTGCTTTTAATATCGGGATGAAGGAGAACAATCTTATATATGCAGGCTCTCCGGGAAAAGCTTTGACCTGGATGGATGCCATTACTTCAGCCGGACCGGCAACTCCCAGGACAGGTTACAATGTTGAGATAAACGCTTTGTGGTATAACGCTGTATCATTTGCAATTGAAATAGCTGCAAAAAAGGGAGATACTGATTTTATTAACAGTTACGGTTCATTGCCCGAAAAAATTAAAGAGAATTATCTGAACCTGTTCTGGGATAGTGAAATGAACTATCTCGCAGACTATGTTGATGTGGATATGAACAGGAACATGTATGTCAGACCAAATATGCTGATTGCTGTTTCTCTGCCATACAGTATGCTTACCAAAGATATGATGAAGCATGTTGTAGATAAGGCTGAGCAGGAGCTACTTACGCCAAGAGGTTTAAGGACACTCTCACCAAAGAACCCTGATTATAAGGGGGTCTACCGGGGCGATCAGGAGAAACGTGACACTGCATATCATCAGGGAACCGTCTGGCCCTGGCTGATTGGTCCGTTTTCAGAGTCCTATCTTAAAGTATATGGTAAATCAGGTGTTAAAAAGATCAGGGATATTATTTATCGTTTCGAGGATGTTATGGATGAACATGGTATAAGCACTGTTTCGGAAGTGTATGACGGAGATCCTCCTCATCTTCCGGGTGGTGCTATATCACAGGCGTGGAGTGTCTCAGAATTGCTAAGAATTATGGATCTTATAGATCAGTTAACCATTTATAATAATAAGAGTTTATGAAGGTACTGATGTTCGGATGGGAATTTCCGCCCCATATTAGCGGAGGACTTGGTACTGCGAGTTACGGACTCACAAAGGGGATGGCCACCATCCCTGACATGGAGGTGCTGTTTATTGTTCCCAAAGCATATGGTGATGAAGATCAATCATCTATTAAGCTAATGGGAGCCAGCGATATACATATTGCCTACAAGAAAATATATTATAAAGGTGTTATCAAACCGTTT
>JAUVKT010000063.1 GCA_030596125.1 Bacteroidales bacterium
TTACTGTGACTAAAGGCAATGCTCGATTTTTGATTCTCAATATAACTACGGCTATATCTGTGAGTCTCAAATCTGCGCTTACCTTTATTCTTTGTACTTTGACTTCTCATGACGAAAAACTTATGAATTAATCAGGTTAGATAGGAAAATACAATATCAACAGAAGCAAATAGCATTTTGGCATGTTATTTGCTTTTTCTATTATACAGGCAATCTCTAATATATACCTCTTACACAAAGGGCAGCCCTGACAGAATATGTCAGGGCTTTACTTTTTATATATTTCTGATTTTCAAAAGGGTCTGTACCCGATTATTTTCCTTACCTCGCTAATGGTACGTGAGGCGCTCTCCCTTGCCTTTTCAGCGCCTTCACCAACTATTTTACGCAAGCTCAATGAATCCGACAGAATTTCATTAATCCGTTCCCTTATTGGTGTTGTAAACCTTATAATATCTTCGGCAAGCTGCTTTTTCATATCACCGTAACGAATCTCGCAGGCAGCATGCTTCTCCCTGAAATATTCAATTGTTGAAGGTTCAGATAACACTTCCATTATCGAAAACAGGTTCTTTACAGGCTCTGAAGGCTCCTGGTTAAGAGCAGTTGGTCCGGTGTCGGTAACGGCACTCATAACCTTTTTCTTTATTACCGAAGGATCATCGATAAGAAAAATACCATTCCCCTCACTTTTTCCCATTTTACCACTACCATCCAAACCCGGGATCTTTATTAGATCAGATCCGAAATTATATGCATCAGGTTCCGGGAAATATTCAGTTTTATATAACTGGTTAAATCTGCGTGCAAATTTCCTTGTCATCTCGAGGTGTTGCTCCTGGTCTTTACCTACCGGGACTTTATTAGCCTTATGAATAATTATGTCGGCAGCCATTAATACAGGATAGGTAAGCAAACCTGCATTCACATTATCAGGATGTCTTCTCACCTTCTCTTTGAAAGAGGCTGTCCTCTCAAGCTCACCTATATAGGCATTCATATTCAACAAGAGATATAACTCGCTCACCTGTGGTACATCACTCTGAATAAAAAGAGTTGAAACATCAGGGTCGATTCCGCATGCAAGATACTCTGCCAGTACCTGTTTAATATTGACATGCAGGGTGTCAGGATTTGGATGAGTTGTAAGGGCGTGATAATCAGCTATAAAGAAGAAGCATTTGTTTTCACTTTGCATCTTAACAGCATTCCTTATCATCCCAAAATAGTTACCAAGATGAAGATTCCCCGTCGATCTGATTCCACTAACAACTATATCCATTTCCGTTAACTGATAAATTCTTCGCAAACGTAACTGATTTTTCCCTAAAAGACAAGAGGGGGCAGGGAGTTACAGGTTTCAGGTACCGGGTTTTCAGGTTCCAGGTAAAACTTGCAACTTGTAACTTGCAACTTGTAACTTCTTCCTATCTTTGCCCTAAACAGATAAAATGGAGTCAACCCGTCAAAAAAAGATATCACGACTGCTGCAAAAGGAACTGGCCGAGATCCTAAGGCAAAAAACCCAGGAGATATCCCCGGGTAAAATTATCACGGTTACTACAGTCAGGGTAAGCCCCGATCTCGGTGTGTCTAAAATATACCTGAGTATATTCCCCTCGGCAGATAAAGATGCTGCTCTCGAAAAGATTACATCCCTCACAAAAAATATAAGGTATGAACTGGGCCGGAAAATTAAGAACCAGATGAGGGTAGTTCCGGAACTCAATTTTTATCCTGACGACAGCCTCGACTATATAGATAATATAGATTCGCTGCTTAAACCCTGATAACAATGAAATACGACCCTGTTAAAAAAGGGATAGGTTCCTTTGTAAACCGTGCAGTGTGGCTGAGAAAGCTGTTTTATCTGCTACTGGATATCCTCCTGCTCCGCACCTGGCATGTTAAGATAGCACTGCGGAAATTCAAAAGATTAAATAAAAATAGCGAATCAATTCTGGATGCCGGCTCAGGTTTTGGCCAGTACGCATGGAGAATGTCAAAAATGAACCCGCAATGGCACATTACCGGTGTTGATGTTAAAAATGAACAGATAGCCGATTGTAACAATTTCTTTGGAAAAACATCAGTCTCAGGAAAAGTAAAATTTGAATATGCCGATCTTACTAAATACAGAATGGACAGGTCGTATGATCTTATCCTTACGGTTGATGTGATGGAACATATTAAAGAAGATGTGACTGTTTTTCACAATTTTTTTAATTCACTGAAACCGGGCGGATGGCTGATTATATCAACTCCCTCTGACAAGGGAGGTTCTGATGTACATCACCAACACGATGATTCATTTATAGATGAACATGTACGTGATGGTTATGGTATCGATAATATCACCGGTAAATTATCGGGTGCCGGATTTAAGAATATAACCACTCAGTACACCTATGGTACTCCGGGTAAGATATCCTGGAAACTTTCAATGAAAATTCCAATCCTTTTACTCAACCTGTCAAAATTTTATAGTATTATTCTTCCACTCTGGTACCTGTTTATTATGCCTTTTGTCCTGATACTTAATTGGCTCGATGTTACAATGACACATAAAGAAGGCACCGGACTACTGGTTGTTGCAATAAAAGAATTATAAATATCTTTAACTGTTTTGAAACTGTCTCTCTACATAGCACGAAGGTATTTACTGGCAAAAAAATCTAAAAATGCCATTAATGTAATTTCTGCTATATCGGTCGCAGGAGTCACAGTGGGTACAATGGCACTTATCATTGTTCTTTCTGTCTTTAACGGACTCGAAGAGATGGTTAAGTCAATTTTCGGGACTTTTGATCCTGACCTGGAGATAAGAATAAACAAAGGGAAAGTATTTACACCCGACAGTACAACAATCTCATATCTTAATGCAATTGAGGGGATAGACACATATTCGTTTATCCTGGAAGAAAATGCACTCCTCCGGTACGGCGAAAAACAATACATTGCAACCGTTAAAGGAGTAGAAGATGATTATAGCAGTATAACCGGTCTTGACAGTGTTATGTGGAATGGTAAATTTATACTGCGATCTGAGGAAGGACGCGAATATGCTGTTGTCGGGATGGGAGTGGCAAATAATCTTGGGATCGGACTGACCTTCCTTACACCACTTAATATTTATGTACCCCGGCGAACAGGCAAAGTGAGCAATGTTAATATTTCAAACTCGTTTATAAGGAAATATCTGTTCCCATCGGGAATATTTTCTGTTGAACAGGAATTTGACTCAAGGTATATCTTCATTCCTCTCAATATGATGCGTGATCTGCTCGAATATGATAACGAAATAACTGCCATAGAGATTAAAACAGATCCGGATACAGGTATAGAAATTATACAGCAACAGGTCTCTCTCCTGTTTGGTAACGATTATACAGTAAAAAACAAATACCAGCAACAGGAGATGTTCTACAAAGTTATGAAGTCAGAACGGCTTGCTATATTTTTTATCCTCTCATTTATCCTGCTAATCGCATCTTTCAATATTATCGGTTCGCTGACTATGCTGATAATCGAAAAGGAGAAAGATATTGCTATCCTGAGAAGCCTGGGAGCAAATAACAGCCTGATCAAAAAGATCTTTATTATTGAAGGATGGTTGATCTCGGTATCGGGAGCAGTAGCTGGGCTGATACTTGGGGGGGTCGTTTGCTGGCTGCAAATGAGATTTGGCCTTGTAAAATTACAGGGTGAATCGCTTATATTAGATGCTTATCCGGTAGCTGTAAAGCTAATCGATTTCATAATAGTTTCAGCCACCGTTCTGCTTATTGGCTTCTGGGCAGCATGGTACCCGGTAAGATATATGTCGAAAAGATACTTAAGCTAAACCTAACTTACCCGTTGATGCGTTAAATCGTCTCGTAGTCCGATTTCAACTCGGGCTACGAGTTGTTGGTGCACATGATCAGTCGTAACCCGAACGGAAGTCGGGGTACGACTAGTCGATTCAACCTCATTTAATTTCTTCCTCTTTCCCATTTTTCCATTATCTTTGATTTCGATAATGAAAAAACCGGCAAACATACTATTAACTCTTACCCTTGTAATTATTGCTGCAGGCTGCTTCAAAAAAGAGAGCGTACAAAAACCTGAGAATTTTATTCATGTGAATGAAATGACTGACCTGCTCACCGAATTATATCTGGCAGACGGGTTATTGAACAATCCTAAGATACGGAATCAGTTCAACGATAAAGATTCAAATCTGAACCACTTGGATGTAATTGATAAACACGGTTTTACCAAGCCTCAGGTTGATCTCAACATAGAATATTATTTTACTGTTAAACCCAATCAGTTTGAGGAGATATTCGGTAAGGTTCTTGCTAACCTATCTGCCATGCAGGCTGAAAATACGCAACAAAAAGGAACCAGGGAGAAAGCCAATTCAAATCTCTGGAACGGGAAAGTAATATACAATATGCCTAATGACGGAATAAATAATCCTGTAACTTTTAATATCCCCCTGAGAGGACCGGGTGAATATACTCTTAAAGCAAGGGTTATCGCATTTGGGGATGATCAGACAATCGATCCGGGAGCAACGATCTATTTTTGGGGTGATGACGGTACTGAAGAAGGAAAAAGAGATCACTGGGATCTGCATTATTACAAAAAAGACGGAAAACCTACCCTAATCACCCTTTCAAAGCATTTAACCGACACCTCACTCACTCACTTATCCGGATGGCTCTACAATTATACCTCTCAGCCAGGCCACTGGGAAATGCATTCCCGAATATCAAATATTACTCTTACCCATAAAAAGCAAGAGGAAGACAAAGAGCCCCCTGATCCCCTGAAATGAAAAGGTTCTCAGCTCAATATATCATAACTGCAACAGGTGATATTCTCAAACGCGGGATAATAACAACCGATAATGAAGGAGTTATTATTGATGTTGCCGACACTTCAGGAGATCTTAAAGAGCTGGCTTTTACAACATTTTTTAACGGAATAATCATACCCGGAATGGTAAACTGTCATTGCCACCTCGAACTGTCTGCCATGAAAGGAGTAGTAGAAAAAAATCTGGGCCTGGGCAAATTTATCCGCAATATCAGGGAGAGGAGAGAAGACATTGTTGGACAGAAGATCGAATCCGTAAAATCTGCCGACAGTGAAATGGTTATAAACGGTATTGTTGCATGTGCCGATATATGCAACACAAACCTCTCTTTCGAAACAAAAGAAAAAAGTACAATCAGATACATTAACCTGCTTGAGATCTTTGGTATCGATCCTGAAAAAGCTCAAAAAAGGATTGATGAAATAATAAAACTCCAAACAGAGGCATCCTGTTGGTCAGCACCCAACTTTATAGTACCACATTCTGTTTATTCACTCTCCGGGTTATTACTAAAAAAGCTGAAACCCCTTACATCCAAAAACAGTGTTACATCTATCCATTTTATGGAATCGGAGCAGGAGAAAGAGTTTATCTCCGGATTACCCGGTGAAATGATGGAATCATACTCTGCCCTCGGCATAACAACTGAAATGTTATATGATAGAGCTCCCGGCCACCCGGAGACAATTAATTCACTGATCACCCAAAGTGGTAACCTTATACTCGTTCATAACACATTTGCAATACGTGATGATATACTGAAGGTAATGAAAAGAGCCAATACCTTCTGGTGTCTTTGTCCCAATTCAAATCTCTACATCGAAGGCAGGCTGCCACCTGTTAACTTCCTCAAAGAATCAAATTTAAATATTGTTCTCGGAACAGACAGTCTCGCCTCCAATAGCCGGTTAAGCATACTTGAAGAGATGAAAACTCTGCGGAAAGAATTCCCCGAAACAACCCTGGAGGAGATCGTACGATGGGGAACTATCAATGGGGCAATGGCTCTTGGAATGGAGAATGAGATAGGAACAATCGAGCCAGGGAAAAAGCCCGGACTGGTACTTCTTGAAAACTGTGATCTTGAAAATTTTGAGTTTACTGAAACGACTAAAGCCAGGGTGGTTATCTAGCCAGACTCTGCTAACTTAACTCTTCTTACTCTTCTCCCTGATAAAATTTACTGCCCGCCTGTCGTCAACCATTATATGATCGTCAAACCATTTTTCGAGGTATTCATACATATCAGCAGAAAAATCTTTATCGCCTCTCTCGAATCCCTCTCTGAAAGCAATAATCTTATCCATAAACTCCCTGTGAGCCTTATAATGCCGCTCGAGCCTGTCATAAGCCAACTCCTTGAGATAGATCTCCTCCTGTATCATATACCGTTCAAAATAGTGTGTCAGCTGAAAGAACACCTCTGATATACCGGTACTGTCCACACCCCTGGCAACAAGCTCCTTCATGATGTTTATTATCTCCAGAAACTTCCTTGCCTGGTTGTCAAAAAGCTCATGGTTAAGCTCATACTTCTTTTTCCATGTATAAGGTTGCAGATCCGTTTTTTTTGTCATCTCTCTATCTGATTGTCTTTTTGTCAACAGTTTTGTTCAGCAAATATATGACCGGCCCCGGCTGTTTTCAATGACTTATATCATAAGGTCATTATCCCAAAATATTATATTTTTGTACCTTACCTTCTTGTCTGCCGGCCATGTGCTAAAAACTCTAACGGTGGTATAATCCGGCGGTGGCCGGAGAAGGAGGGTCAAACATCAGGTATGAGTAATATTATGATAACACCCCTTAACTGGGGTATCGGACATACCACACGTATTCATCCTATTGTCTCAATGCTGAAACAAAAGGGTCATAATATATTCATTGCAATACCGGTTTCGATGGTCCCGGTTATTGATAAAGAACTAAGTGCCGAAATAATTCCATTCCCATCAGTAACAATCAGATATTCATCTGTTTTACCTCTTCCTGTGATGATATTATTACACCTGCCTCTGATCCTTATTCAGGCTGTAAGAGACTATTACAGAATATCATCACTCATAAAAAAGTATAATATCGACATTCTGATCAGCGATAACCGTTTTGGTGTTTATAACAAAAAAGTATATTCTGTATATATCACACATCAACTGAATATTATTTCCTCCGGGATATTGAGATTTGCAGGAAAATCAATATCGCTGCTGCACAGGAAGATTGCCGGATTATATGATGAGTGCTGGATTCCGGATATGCCCGGTGAAACAAACCTTGCAGGTAAACTATCACATATTTCTGCCTTAAAGTCAAACTTCAGATATTGTGGCATACTTTCCCGCATGTCGATTCTCAGTCCGGTAAAACCCGCCAACCTGCCCGAAGGTGCTTTCCTGCTTGTAATTCTGTCGGGGCCCGAACCGCAAAGATCTATTCTTGAAAAACTGGTCATCACCCGGCTATCGTCATATTCAGGCAATATAATTGTTGTGGCAGGAAAACCGGGTCACTCAGCAACAAACAGTAATGAAATTACTAAAAGATACAGCTATCTCAGTGGAGGAGAGCTAAAATATCTTATACAAAACTCTGCCGGAATTATTTGCCGGTCGGGTTACAGTACGGTTATGGACCTTGTAACCATGAACAAAACCGCCCTGCTTATACCCACTCCCGGTCAGACCGAGCAGGAATATCTGGCAACCTCCCTGAAGGAAAAAGGATGGTTCAATTCAACCCCACAGAATAAAATTGATAAATTGGATCTCCGGGAATTAACAGGAATCAGCACACTCCCAAACCTGACCCGGGACAGCGAAAAACTGATTGAAACCTGCATAAAGGGGTTAACTAAAAAAAGAACATTACCAGCGAAAAAGAGACGAAACCTATAAGAAAACCGGTATAAACCTGTGCAGGATTGTGTGAACGGAGATAGAGGCGTGCCGACATCAGGATACCCGTTAAAACTATTAGCGGAAGCCAGAAAATAATCAGATCTGCATACATCCTTATCGATAACACCATTACTGTCGCAAGCAGACCCCCTGCCCCTGCGGCATGTACCGATATCTTCCAGTTAAATGTGATAATCAGTATAAGAAAAGATGTTAATGATGCAGACAACATAAACGACTTAATAATCACCGGTATCTGATATGAATAAAAAATAACCGTTGTAACTACATACATCATTGTTCCGAGGGCCAATGGGATGATCCTTTCTTTTCTCAACTCCATACTGTAAGAGGTAATAACATTCCTCATCTTAAGAAGGGGTAAGAGAGCGACAGGAACAATTGTCATATTAACAGCTGTTAAAAGGAAAATCACCCGTTTGATACCGGCAGGGAGATGTACCATAAACGTAGGAGCATTAAAGATCAGCAATAATCCATATACAGGTAAAAACACGGGATGCATTACTATCGAAATCACCATCGATAACAGCCTCAGTATCCTGGTACTTCTCTTCTCTTCCATTATATTTCCCTTCGTAAACGTGCTACCGGAATATTCAATTGCTCTCTGTATTTGGCAACTGTACGGCGTGCTATCAGGTAACCTTTTGATTGAAGAATCCCGGTTAATTTTTCATCAGTCAGAGGCTTCGTTTTTGACTCCTTATCAATACATTCCTGTAATATTTTCTTTATCTCCCTGGTTGATACCTCCTCACCTGAATCTGTCTGCAAACCCTCTGAGAAGAAATATTTTAGTGGGAATATCCCAAAATGAGTCTGTATATATTTACTGTTTGCCACACGCGATATTGTTGAAATATCCAGATTGGTAATCTCAGCTATATCCTTAAGTATCATAGGCCTGAGCTTTGTTTCATCGCCTTCATAAAAATATTTTTTCTGGTACTCAAGTATTGCATTTATTGTCAGCAGCAGGGTATTCTGTCTTTGTTTCATCGCATCGATAAACCACTTTGCCGAATCGAGTTTCTGCTTAACAAATGATATGGCATCTTTCTTGCTCTTGTTCTTTTCCTTTTCAAGACTATAGGCCGCCAGCATCTCTGCGTAAGTACGACTTACCCTCAACTCGGGCAGGTTGCGGGCAGTCAGATGAACCTCAAGTCCGTTATCACTGAAATCAAGAATAAAATCGGGAACTATATGATAATTTCCCTTATTCAGAGGGTCGCTGAATGAACTGCCCGGCTTGGGATTAAGCTTTAATATCTCATCCAGGGCCTCCTTTAGCTGCTCATCAGTAATATTCATTCTCGCTATTATCTTCTCATAATGCTTCCTGGTGAATTCATCAAAATACTTGTCAAGAATTACGTGTGCCCTTAAGATCACCTCATCCTCCTGATCTTTTCTTTCAATCTGAAGCAACAGGCACTCCCTCAGGTTACGGGCACCTACCCCTGCTGGTTCAAGGTCGTGCACAACGGTAAGAACCTCCTCCAACTCCTCTTCGGTAGCCAAAATATTTTGTGAAAAGGCGAGATCGTCAACAATATTCTCTAGCTCCCTCCGCAGATAGCCATCCTCATCAATATTACCCAGGATATACTCAATAAGGATCTGCTGCTCTTCGGTAAGTATTCTTAAACCAACCTGGCTTTCGAGATGTTCATGAAAAGAGGAGCCCATTGAAAAGGGAATTTCCGACTTTTGGTCACTATCCTTACTGTAATTACTCGACTGAAGTTTATAATCAGGAATATCCTCATTTTCCAGATAATCGTCAAGAGAAAATTCATCCTGATCGGGATCATCGAAATTCTCCTCCTCGCTCTCCACCTCCGAAACCTGTTCTTCGGCACCTTCCTCAAGGGCCGGGTTCTCCTCAATCTCCTTCTCTATACGTTGCTCAAGCTGAATAGCAGGTATCTCCAGCAGCTTGATCATCTGTATCTGCTGTGGAGAAAGCTTTTGTAGTAACTTCTGCTGTAACTTCTGTTTTAACATGCGATTACTCTAAAACTCTGCACTTCCTGGTGTACGGGGAAACGGAATCACATCACGGATATTGCTCATTCCTGTTACAAATAGTATCAGCCTTTCAAACCCAAGGCCAAATCCGCTGTGTGGTACAGATCCGAACTTTCTTGTCTCAAGATACCACCACAAATCCTCTTCGGGAATACCAAGCTCTTTTATCCTGCCCTCAAGTTTCTCATAGATCTCTTCTCTCTGTGATCCTCCGATAATCTCACCGATACGCGGAAATAATACATCCAGTCCTCTTACAGTCTTTCCGTCATCATTCTGCTTCATATAGAATGCTTTTATTCCCATAGGATAATCGGTAAGCATTACCGGACGCTTAAAATGCTCCTCCACGAGATATCTCTCATGCTCGGCCTTAAGATCATTGCCCCATGAAACAGGAAACTCCCACTTTCTGCCGGCCTTTTCAAGTATTTTTACTGCCTCTGTATATGTCGTCCTTACAAAATCATTATCGGTAATAAAATGCAGCCTCTCTATCAATCCCTTATCAATCATCCTGTTCAGAAATTCAAGGTCTTCACTGCAATTATCAAGAGCATACCTTATTAGAAATTTTGTTAAATCCTCTGCCAGGTCCATATTATCATTAATATCATAAAATGCCATCTCCGGCTCAATCATCCAAAACTCAGCCAGGTGCCTGGGCGTATTTGAATTTTCAGCCCTGAATGTAGGACCAAAAGTATAAATCTCTCCCAGCGATAAAGCTCCGAGTTCGCCCTCTAACTGACCCGAAACAGTAAGGTTTGTCTCCTTACCAAAAAAGTCTTCGCTATAATCAATCGACCCGTCTGCTTTCTTTGGGACATTATCAAGATCTAATGTAGTTACTCTGAACATCTCTCCGGCACCTTCAGCGTCAGATCCTGTTACTATTGGTGTATGGAGATAATAAAATCCCCTGTCGTTAAAATATTTGTGTATGGCAAATGCCATGGCATGCCTTATCCTTAAAACAGCCCCGAAAGTGTTTGTACGAGGCCTCAGATGAGCAATCTCCCGAAGAAATTCCATCGAATGGCCCTTTTTCTGAAGCGGATACTTTTCAGGATCGCAAGTTCCGTAAACCTCCAGCTCTCTGGCAACGATCTCTACGCTCTGACCCTGACCCTGCGATTTTACAAGTTTACCGGTAACGCGAATAGAAGCTCCTGTTGTTATTTCCTTCAACATATCCTCATCAAAAACAGGAACATCTACAACTATCTGAATATTACTAATCGTCGACCCATCATTAAGGGCAATAAACATAACGTTCTTATTTCCCCTTTTGGTACGCACCCAACCTTTTGCAAGAACTTCCTGCCCTGGCTCCGACAATAATAATTCCTTAACTTTCTCCCGCTTAATCATACTCTATAGTTTAATTACCTTTAACCTGAATTAATCAGGCTAAATTTCTGCAAAAGTAACTATTTGTATCAAAAATCCCGCCACAGCGGGATTCTCTTTATTATTTCATAAAATTAGCTTAACCGGGCTTCGCTGCGATTCGTGCCTATCCATACATAAATTGTGCAACCTTTGCAAATGAAGCTCTGGGGTTTATACAGCAAACCGGGATCTTTGAGCTGTTGCCAATAATATATTGTTCCTGGGCTCCCATTACAAAATCAGCCATAGTAATATTCTTGGTAGTCATAATAAGTATCAGGTCGGCATTCATCTCATTGGCAAACTCGATGGTTTGTTTTGCCAGATTCCCCTTGGGAAGGCTGTGAATCTTATATTCTATATTATTCTGTATTAAATACTTAATGGCAAAATTCAGATTTATATTTGTTTTCTTCAACAAACTCTTATCGTGGGTAACAGCTTTGAGAATATGAACTTTGGAGTCAAAGTACTTACCCATAAAAATTGCCATCTTCAGCTTCTCCTTATTTTCTGACCTGAAATCAACCGGGAAGATAATATTGTGATACTTCTCCATATCGCGTGGCGAGTCCTGCACAACAATAAACGGGACTTTTGATCCCACAATTACCTTCAGTGCCCAGCTTCCGGTAACTTTCTGCATCCCTTTCATACCGTGTGTACCCAAAACAACAAGACTTGGTTCATTCTCATTTACAAACTCCGAGATAGCAGTAAAAATAGTCCCGGGGATCATGGAATAAGTAACCTCAAGATCATATTTCTCTGATATCCGGGCAACTTCCAGTTTCAGCTTATCCTCCTTCTTTTTATAGTCGGATGTTTTTATCGCACGATCAATAATATGGAGCAGAACAATGCTGCTGTTAACCATCCTTGAAATCTTAACTGCATGTTCCAGGGCATTTATGGCAACATTTGTAAAATCCCATGTAACAACTATTTTTTCCCCGTCAGGGTGGGATTTTTGCTGAGCTTCGACTTTTTCCTTTTCCATAGCTATCGGATTAAAATTAAACTATTGTAAAGTTACAAGGAATTAACAAATAATCAAATCAAATAGTTCAGGCGAAGGTCTGTCCAAAACAAATACGTATAACTCCTTTTATTCTAACAATAAGCTTATTAAGCCTGTATCTCCATTCAGGAATGAAAACAAGGGAAGCCGGTGTGCGCCTCTTTCCGCACTTCTCAATAAAAACCACCCTTCCGGCTATCAGATTAAACGAAACAGGGTTATCAGATGTTAATGTAGAATCTCCCCTGGTAATATAATATAATTCACCATCCGATTCATAAATATGGACCAACCGGTGAACTACCATATCAGAGTCTCTTTCCCAGGCGATAATATCACCCGGCTTAAGAGCAGCCCGATCATTAACCGGCTCCAGAATAATCGGGTTACCGGGGCTGATAGCAGGATACATACTGTACCCCGATGCAATTATCCTTACTTCCGAACCCTCCTCCAGCAAGCCGGTGGTAAACTCCTTCAGTATCTTTTTCTTATCCTTATCCAAAATAATCTTCAATAAATTTTACAATTTTCAATTCAGGTAAAAACCTTAAACTATTTACAGGTACCGCTGTAGCTAAACTGTGCAGCGATTCAGTAAAAATTCCTATCAGTTCGCTGTTCCAGTGATGCTGGATACAATTTGCCATAACAGCAGCAATTGCTTCTGCCGGCGGATATGAAACTACTATATTCTCCCTGCCATGGTCAATCACAAATATATTTGTTAACTCAGCAGATGAAGATATCTCATCATCATAAACAGGAGTATTAAACATCCTGTAAACACCATCAATATTCCGTATCACCAGTCTGTCGTCATGGATTATTCTCGCTCCTGCCTCCCTGAAAATTCTGGCGATTGTTGATTTTCCCCGCCCTGATGTTCCTGTAAAGATATACCCCTTCCCTTTATGTTCCACGCCCGAACCATGAATAAATATCTCTTTATTCAAAGCTGTCATATAGTATATGATCAATCCATCCAGCGGATATCTCATAGGGTCGGGATCGCTGCTTTCAGTATCAATTATCAGGTCCCATCTCTTTCCGCCCGGTTTTATAAACAGTAACGCCTCCTTGTCAATATCCGACAGGGGAAGTGTTGTATGAATAAGTATACTATCATCCAGAGAATAAACCGTCCAGAACCGGTCGCTTTTTTTAACCTTTACCCCATTCACCTCCTCTACATACGGGGCACGGAATACAGGTAATGCCTTAGTCGGAACCTCCACTTTACCTTTTGAAACATTAATAATCAGATCAGGATCACCAGTGTCAGCAATAAACCCTTTCTGTGCCTCCGAAGGGCACAGTTTTATACTATTATCTGTCGTATTAAAATGGATTAAATATCCGGCAATATTTATCAGGTAGCCGGTCATTTTGTAATAATCAGAAATTCTTTCAGCTCATCAATAAAAGATAAAACATCGTCTGATGCTGTCTTTTTGTCAATCTCAAACTCCTTCTGCACAAGCATAATAATCTCACTAACAGCCGTTTTACCGTCCAATATCTCCCATATAAAGGCACCGGTACTATTCATAGTGTAAACACTCTTCATATCGGCAATATTATTACTTACCGGCACGAGAATATACTCCTCTCCGGTCTTACGGGCAACAATTTTCGGTGATCTTTTATATATTGAATCAAGGCTCATCATAATCCTATCAAATATATAAATTTTCCCAATAATAATGTCACCCCTTCGGGGTTGGGAACCTGAGATTGCTGATGCTGGTGAGCTCCTGAATTTCCCCTCCTTTGACAAAAGGAGGGGTGGCGCTGACACAAAGTGGCAGTGACGGGGTGGTTGACTGTAAATAATCATGAAATATGGAAATCGCACTTCCATTTTTCATACAGATGTTCTCTGGTAACGATATTATTCACTCAATTTATCCACTGTAGCCTTCTTCGACCTCCATAGCTCCAGCGCAGGAGGTGGCGAAGGTTGTAGTACAGGCAAGCGCCTTGCATCCTGGATTTTGCGCTATTTCAACTTTTGTCGTTCGTCGTTCGCTTTGTCCGCTGTAGCTTTAGCGAAAGCGGGTCGTTTGTCGTTCGCCTTATATATCCTACCTTTGCACAAATTTTAATTATGTCAAAAAAGAGAACAAAAAAACAATCAGACAATATGACCCGTGGCCGGTTAACCGGATTAATAAAATCAATCTTTGAAAAAGATCCCGGCAAGGCCCTTAATTACAAACAGTTAAGCTCACGCCTGTCAATCAGCGACCCACA